>CALECP010000226.1 GCA_937949915.1 uncultured Anaerolineae bacterium | reverse complement strand
TTAATCCGTCCTATCCGTTAAATCCGTGCGCTAATTAGAGAAATGGGTTGTGGCACGTATGTATATCTAAAAACAGCCTCTTTATTTAACACTGTTTAACTGTGGCGAACTTTGTAGAAAAGGGAGTTAAATATAGACGCTTAGGTGCGAAAAATTAAACTGACAGACTGATTCAGTGAAACACTGAAAAACCGTGTTGCCAACCGTGCGCGGTCAAGACGGGTCATGCTGCTTGTGTTATCATTTGCAATAAAGATGCACGTTCAAGTGTGTTTTTGTGGTGAAAATTATGTCATTTGTCGTTGTTGCCTTGCTCATTTCGGCCGTTTGGCTTGTCGGCTTTGGTCTCTATCTCTCGCTTTCTCGTCAGCAGAAAACCATTGAAAAAGAGATCGACGCACTGGCTGCGCTGCTGGAAAAACAGGAAAAATAATCATGCGCTATCTTACGCTTTTGCTGCTTGTTTTGGCATTGTTTACGGCCGGATGCGCCGAACTGATCGCCGCGCTGCCCGGCCAAGTTCCCGTTGATCCGTGCGCCGATGACAGTGCGCTTTTGCGAGACGAATTTGACGATCCGACGGCCGAAAATCGGTGCGGCTGGGTGCTGTTCGACGAAGGGAGCGAAGTGGTAGAACTGCTCGACGGCACATTGCAAATCGTCGCCTCTTCCCCCGGTAACGCTGCCATCACCCACACGCCCGACACATTCACCGATGTCGAAATCAACGTGCAAACGCGCCAGGTTTCCGGGCCAAACGACAATGCGTATGGCATTATTTGCCGCTATGTGGACGAAGATAATTTCTACATGTTTCTGATCAGTGGCGACGGTTTTTATGCGATTGCCAAATTTGAAAGCGGCACAAACCGGGTGCAATATCTGACCGGGGAAGAGCCTGACCATTTTATGTATTCAGAAGATTTGGTCAATGTCGGTGCGGCGACCAATCGCTTGGCGGTGCGCTGTCAGGACAATCAATTATCGTTGACAGTCAATGGGCTTGAGGTAGAAACAGTGATAGATAACACGCACACCAGCGGCCGGATCGGTCTTGTTGCTAGTGTGTTCGAGCCAGAACGTTTAGAGGTGCAATTTGATAATGTGGTCGTTACCCAACCGTAGCATTGCGCTACTTTTGCTGATTGTTTTGCTCACGGCCGGGTGCGGCCGTCGCGTCTTGCTGCGCGATGAATTTACACTTGCAGGTCTGTACGATTGGCACTTAGAGGATGATACCTACGGCCGGACATTAATTGCCGACGGCCGTCTCTACGTGCAGGTCAACGAACCGAACACGATGCAATACACCACCCTAAAACCAGATTTGTATGAAAATTTTGTCGTTACCGTCGATGCCACCTTGCTCGAAGGCAGCCGTGATAGCAGCTACGGTATCCTGTTTCGGATGCAGCAGGGGGGCGCGTTTTATCGTTTTGATGTGACCGGCCGGGGGCAATACATCATCGAACGGCGCGATCCAGATGCCAATTGGCAACGCTTCACCCCGTCCGGGCAATGGGAATTTAGCGACGTGATCAACACCGGGCTGAACGAAACAAACACCCTGCGCGTCGCCGCCAACGGCAACAGCGTCATCTTCTCCGTCAATGGCAGCGTTCTCCAAACATTTGACGGCACATTCGATACCACCTACGGTAATGGCTCAATCGCGCTTGACGCTGGCACATTTAGCGGCTCGAACACACAAGTCGCGTTTGACAACTTTGTGATCGAAGAACCGTAGGGAGTGACGAGCTACGAATGACGAATGACGAGTGGTTGGCTATCGTTCTTGATCGCTTCTCTGTAACAACAACATAAACAAGTGTAGATAAAAGTACGGCGGATGGCATCACCTCCACTCGTCGCTCGTCACTCGTCGTTCGTCATTCGTATGGGTTTCGTCTTTGTTTAATAGGGTAAATCGCCCATAATTGGCGCATGTTTACATTAGCGCACTATCAAGAAGCGGCGGATGCAATCCGCACACGTACAAAACAACGGCCGACGCTTGGGCTTGTCTTGGGGTCGGGTCTTAGCAGCCTTGCGGATGGCATACCTGATGCTGATATTATCGACTATGCCGATATTCCGCATTGGCCGCGCTCGACGGTGGAGGGACATAGCGGCCGTCTTGTCATTGGCGAGCTGCAAGGGCATACGGTGCTGATTATGCAGGGGCGCGTGCATAGTTACGAAGGATACACCCCGCAACAAATCACGTTGCCGGTGCGCGTGATGAAGCTGCTCGGCATCGAAACGATTATCCTCACCAATGCGGCCGGGGGAATCAATCCCGACTTTGAGGCGGGCGACTTGATGCTGATCACCGATCACATCAATTGGGCTGGCATGACCGGACTGAATCCACTGAAAGGGCCCAATGTCGATTATTTTGGGCTGCGTTTTCCCGATATGACTTTTCCGTATGATCCGGCTCTGTGCCAGCTTGCGCGAGAAGTAGCGGCCGAGCAAGAGCAAACATTGCGTGAAGGTGTCTACACATTTTTGAGCGGCCCCAACTTTGAAAGCCCTGCCGAAATTCGCATGTTCCACACGTTGGGAGTCGATGCCGTCGGCATGTCCACCGTACCCAGCGTCACCGTTGCCCGTCATGCTGGGATGCGCGTCCTCGGCATATCATCGATCACCAACGTTGCGCCACACCATCCCAAACCCGACCATGTGACCAGCCATGAAGAAGTGATGGAAACAGGCGCAATTATCGTGCCGCGCCTGATGGCATTGCTCAATGGCATTTTGCAACGACTATAAAACAACTATAAATGGAACAATTGTACGTTTTCGTGATCAGGTACGCGCCCTGGATTTTGGGCGGCTGCATCGGTCTGTTTATCTGGAGCTTTGTGCGGATGATTCTGCGCCAGCGCGACATTCGTACCGCCTACTACTATTTGGAGCGGGACAAAGCGGCACGGGCGCGAGATGGTGCGCTGTGGATGATGGTGTTGGCAATGTTGATTGCGGGGCTGGTGCTATTTGTTAATATGCGGATCGCCCCCGCGCTGCCTGCGTCTGCATTTGAACGGCCGACCCCCACGCCCAAACCGACATTTGACCTGTCATCTGGCGCGGCCGAACCGGCGCGTGTGATCACAGATGACCCAGAAGCGCTCGTTCTCATCAACCCCGATCTGCCGCTTGTGCCATTCCCCACCGCCACGGCCGTCATCGCCCCCACCGCCACGCTTCGCAACCCTAGCTCCGCCAATCAAGTCCTACGGCCGCAAGCACAACCGACTCGTCCCACGCTGGATGTCGAGCCGATCTACGATGGCTGCGACGAAAACATCAACATCGAACAACCGCCCAGTGGGGAAACGGTCGCTGAAGGGGTATCGCTGTTCGGCCGTGCCGTCGCCGATAATTTTGACTATTACATCATCCAAGTGCGCGGCCCCGAAACGAGCAATCTATGGGTTGATCTGATCGACGGTACGGTCAATTCGGCCGTGGAGAATGGCTTTCTGGGCAGCGGCCGTTTTGCCGAATGGCGCACCGGCATTTACCAAATCGAACTCTCGATTATCGACCAAGAGGGCAATGCGGCCGGATCATGCCGCATCCAAATCGGCATTCTCAATTGATTCCCGCTTTTCTAGCGTTATAATTGCATCATGCGCCCCGGTAGCTCAATGGATAGAGCAACACTTTCCTAAAGTGTAGGTTAGCCGTTCGAGTCGGCTCCGGGGTACTTTTTTCTGATTGCTGATTCCACCACATTTGTCATTCTACATTCGGAATATATCGGCCGACAGTGCGTTTATCTTTGTTTAGATAGGTGGCGCGTACCCGTTCGATGTCTTCTAGGGTAATTGCATCGAGCTTGGCGAGGGCGGTCTCAAACCATTGATAGTCGCCTGTCAACACTTCAGCCATGCCGATCATACGGGCTTGCCCGGTGATGCTTTCGCTGGCGCGGGTAAATTCGACACGGGCGCGTTTACGGGCGCGATCTAGCTCATTCTGGGTGATCGGCTCGGTGGCAAGACGCGCTATTTCGGCATCGAGTGCTTCTTCCAGTGCAGTCAGGTCGCTGCCCGGTGGGGGGATGGCGATGAAGGTGTAGAGGAACGGATCGGCCGTCGGCCGTATCCATGCTGCGGCCGTCACCGCCTTTTGCGTCGAGACCAATGATTTGTACAGGCGCGAGCTTTTGTTTGACGATCCCCCTTGCCCCAGTGCGCTGCCACCCGTAAACGCCGCATTGAGTAATGCCAGCGCAAAATAATCATCACTACTCGCCGGTGGCGATTTATAGGAAAGGGTCAAATAACTGGTATCGCCTGGGCCTTTGACGTTGACTTGTCGTTCGCCACGCTGGTCTGGTTCGGGGCGGATGTTGAGATCGGGCAGCGGCCGTGTCTTGATGTTGCCAAAATGTTCTGTGATTTGCGCCAGCATCGCATCGCTCTCGAAGTCGCCCACGACGATAACAGTAGCATTGTTGGGCGCGTACCAGGTGCGATAGAAACCGTATAGATCATCGCGGGTCATCGTCTTTAGATCAGTCTCGTCACCTATGACCATGTGATGGTATGGATGTACCCGGAAGGCGGCCGCTTGCACTTCTTCAAACAGGTGAAAGGTCGGCCGGTTCTCGCTCATGTGCCGTTCCGAAATAATGACAGTGCGCTCCGAATCTGTTTCTTCTGGGCTGATAATCGTGTTCACCATGCGGTCAGACTCGATCTGGAGCGATAGCCCGATGCGGTCTGACGGTAGCGTTTCATAGTACGCGGTGTAATCGATCCAGGTGAATGCATTCCATTGACCGCCCTCCCGCGAAACAATGCGATCCAGTACGCCGGACGGGAATTGCGGTGTCCCTTTGAACATCATGTGTTCCACCCAATGCGCGATCCCGGTGTGACCCGGCCGTTCAAAGCGGCTGCCCACGTTGTACCATACCCAAAAGCTGGTCACGGGGGCGTGGTGCATTTCCTTGAGGACAATGGTCAATCCATTCTCTAGCTGTGTTTTTAGTACGCCATTTTCTGCGGTCATTGTTTCTTCACCCATATCAATCATATTGCCTCATTTTAGCACATATCAAGTGACGAACTACGAACCATATCAAGTGACGAGCTACGAATGACGAGTGACGAGTATAGGTGATGCAGAACGCTATTTGTTATTTCTGTTTTGCGTTTGTGGTGTTGACAGAAGCGAGTACGAGCAATGAAACGCACCACTCGTCACTCGTCGTTTGTCACTCGTCACTTCTTCACACGCCTGCACGTTGCCACGGCCACAATCCGACTGTTATATCTCTCCGTTGGAAGAAGAATGTGGCGAGAATCAGGAGGGCTGATGCGACGATGAGCAGCGATATAAACGGCGACCATTCAAACGATTTTGTCAGCACGTCCCCCGCTTGGTAGTAGTGGAATGGTTGGAACGGTTTGAGCGCGTTCATTGTTTCATTGAGCGGGGCAAGGTTGTTGAAGAAGTAGCCGCCAATCGTGACAAACAACCCGATCCAGAGGGCGTGGGCGCGACGGGGCAGCAGCGCACCGGCCGCCAATGACAACATGCCGATCAACAATCCAAGTGCGAATGGCTCGAAGCTGGCGATAAACAGCTTGTTTAATGTGATAGTGCTGTCGATGTCGGCCGAGACAAACGGCCACACAACGGCAAATCCTAGAAAGCACAACGCCAAAATCGCCAAAATCGAAATCTCTATCGCAATCGCCTTCGCACAGACGATCATCCAGCGTGGCAGCGGCAGCGTGACCAATGTTTCCAGCGTCCCTTTGTCCTCTTCCCCTGCCAATGCCTGTGACCCCGTAATGGCCGCATACACGCCGATCAGCAGTCCGATAAACGGCAGATAAACACCGATTAGCTCCGAAGCTGTCCCGATGCTGCTGCCGATACCAAACGCCTGATAAACGGGGATGCTGCCAAGATCGAGTGCGCTAAATTGTTCGGCCAATGAGGGCGCAATCGCCAAGATCATCGCCAAATATGCACCGACACCCAGCCCCCAGCCGAGGATCGAATTTTTGCGTTTACGCAGTTCAATCAAAATGAGATTAAGCATGGTTGTTTGCTCCTTTGCCGTAATAGGTGAGGAAAACGTCTTCGAGTGACACGCCTTGTGTCACCACGTCTTCGATGCCCAGGTTGCTTGCCATATACATAAATTCGGGCAGGTTTTCGCGTACTTCAAAGTTGAATAGTTGCGGGGCGATCTCGGTGACGATCACGCCGCCCAGCGACTCAAAATACCCTTCGGGGACAGGTTCCATCAGGCGAATTTGCAGGCGGTGGAATTGGCGTTTGAGCAAGCTATCGACGTGTTCGATAGCGATCAGTTTGCCGTCTCGGATGATGCCGACGCGATCACAGACTGCTTGTACTTCGGGCAAAATGTGGGAGGAGAAGAAGACGGTACGGCCGTCCTCTTTTGCTTCGCGCACTGTTTCCATCACTTGTTGCTGAATGAGTGGATCGAGTCCGCCAGTTGGTTCGTCTAGTATCAGCAGATCGGGCTGGTGCATAAAGGCGGCGACGAGGGCGAGCTTTTGCTTGTTGCCGCGTGAGTAGGCACGAATGCGGCGGCTGACATCAAGATCGAAGCGTGAGCAAAGTTGGCGACGGTATTCGGGGTCAGCCTTTTCTGTGCGGATGCTGTTGATCATGTTGAGGTATTCTCGGCCGCGCATCATTTCGGGATAGGCCAGTTCGCCAGGAACATAGCCGACGCGCTGGCGAATCGCTACGCCGTCCCGTTGGGTGTCCATGCCAAAGATGGCTGCATGTCCGGCCGTCGGCCGGATCACATCGAGCAACACACGCAATGTCGTTGTCTTCCCCGCCCCATTTGGCCCCAAAAACCCAAACACTTCCCCCTCATAAACATCAAGGGCAACGTCGATAATGCCGCGCCGTTTACCGTAATAAACGGTTAAATTTTCTGTTTGAATAACTGGTTCGCTCATGTATGTATCCTATTGCTCTTTAATCATATTAGTGTAACGGGTAAAATGCGTTTGATCTACATGAAAAAAGATAGAGCTAGAGATAGAGAATTGAGCTAAAGATAGAGAGTTGAGCTAGAGATAGAGAAAGATGTGACGGCCGTCTATGCGTTACCTATTATCTTCTTCTCTATCTCTCGCCTCTATCTCTATCTCTCACCTCTATCTCTATCTCAGGAAGGTATTTATCTGAACGATACAGTTGCAAAAGGATTGGTTATACGCGCTCAGAGTGGTTTTTTTACGATCCGCACAGAGCAGGGGGATGTGACGAGCAAAATCCCTAAACGCATTCGTTATCAAAAACGGAAAAATCAGGAGACGCAAAACGAGCTGGCAAGCGCGATTGTTGCTGTTGGTGATCAGGTGACGGTGCGCGTGAATGAAGATGGAACAGGGACGATAGAACATGTTGAGCCGCGCCGCAGTGTGCTTTCCCGTGCGCGGCCGTCGGCGCGTGCGCGGCAGGTGCGGCACGATGTAGAGCAGGTTTTGGTCGCAAATCCCGATCAAGTGGTGCTGGTTTTCTCTATTCGTGACCCAGAACCGTCAATTCGTAAACTGGATCGCTTTTTAACTGTAACCGAGATGAATGATCTGCCGACGATTATATGCGTTAATAAAGTTGATCTTGTGTCACAAAAAGATGCTGAACAATTATTTGGTGTCTATGAACAGATCGGCTATACCGTTATCTATACAAGCGCTGAAACAGGCGAAGGCGTTGCGACATTGAGACAACACCTAAACGGCAAGATGACGGTTCTAACGGGATCATCTGGTGTGGGAAAGTCGAGCTTGCTCAATGCGCTGCAACCGGGGCTTCAGCTTCAGGTAGCGGCCGTGAGCGATGCAACCACAAAAGGGATGCACACGACGCGCTTTACTCAGTTGATTCCATTGGAAGGCAAAGGTGGTGGCTATATTGCAGATACCCCCGGTATTCGTGGGCTTGCATTATTTAATTTAGAGCCAGAGGAACTAGATGGGTATTTTATCGAGATCGCTCCGTTGGTCGCAGCGTGCGACTTTAGCAATTGCTCGCATCGGCATGAGCCGGGGTGTGCAGTGCGACGGGCGGTTGCGGCCGGAGATGTTTCGGCCGCACGGTACGATAGTTATCTAAGATTACGAGAAGAACATGAACTATTGAACCAAAAAGCATACTAATGTACAGTTATTGTATAAATATGATTTTGTTCGGTCAGCGTGTTTGATAACAAATGAGCAATGAGATGCTGTTTTCCTGTAGCTGAGTTTCAGTGTGAAAAATGGGTTTAGAAAAAAAGATCGCCATTCTATTGATCGAAGCATATCGCGGCAGTGCCGAGCGTATTGGCTTGCTACTCAAAAGCGTTGACTTCGATGTGCATACGGCCGTTGGGCTTTATGATGGTTTGTCTTCTTTCGACCCTGGGCAGCACCATTTGGTGATGGTGCATGTTTCCACATTTGACTTTGATACAGACATTTTCATCAACAAATGGCAAGCTCTCTCCACCAATGTGCCACTGTTTTTTCTTTATTTAGACAATGAAAAAGAAGATGCACTCGATGTCATTCAGTTTGATCTGAGCGGCCGGGTGGTCTATGAAAACCGCAAGCAACTAATGACATTACCCGACCTGGCTATGAAGGCACTCTTAACGCAAGAAAATTCATGGGGCGAACAAAGCGATTTATCCAATTTGAGTGTAGACGATCTACGGGAGCGTACCAAAGCGTTAACACAGATCAACTCAATTGGACAACGGATGGCGGCGACCCATAATCCACATGAAATCATTCTGGAAATGCTTGACAATGCAGCCAGCATCATTCGTGCCGGCGAGGCCTCTCTGTGGGTATGGGCAGATGAATCGCGCGAAACGTTGATATGTGAGGCCAGTTCCAATCGGGACATGCACCACAAATTACAGAGCGTGCGCCTCAATGTAGGCGAGGGCGTGGCTGGCTGGGTGGTGCAGCATCAGTTGAGTACGATCTCGTTTGACACCCGTTCTGATCCACGTTTTTCAGCACAGGTAGATGATATGACAGGCTTCCAAACGGAGTCGATTTTGTCAGTACCTTTGTGGCTGCACAACGAAGTGTTGGGCGTGTTGGAAGTGCTGAATAAGCGTTCCGGTATGTTTTCGTCTGATGATGCGGCATTGGTAGAGACGTTGGCAACATCGGCCGCCATTGCCCTAGAAAACGCGCGTTTGATGGAATCATTGCAGCGCAAGACGATGGAACTTGAGGCGCGAAATCGGGATTTGGATGCGTTTGCTCATACGGTGTCACATGATTTGAAAAAGCCGCTTAACTTGGCGATGAATCATTTTGATCTGTTGGCTTGTACGGTCGATCCAGAGGCAGAGGAGCAGGAATTTGTCAATGGTGTCAATCGTAACATGGACAAGATGCTAGACATCATCAATGCGATGTTGTTGCTGGCAAGTGTCAATGATGCTGATATTGAACGTGAACCAATTGATATGACGGCCGTGATAGCAGAATCATTGGCACAGTTAACTGTGCTGATTGAACAACATGGGGCGAAGATTATTTTGCCCGATAGTTGGCCGACGGCCGTGGGATATGCGCCCTGGATTGAGCGCGTGTGGGTCAACTACATCAGCAACGCACTCAAATATGGGGGGACACCTCCCGTTCTCACCTTTGGCTATAACGATGACGACCCGACACAGATCAAATTTTGGTTGAAAGACAATGGGCAAGGTCTTCCGCAGGAAGATATGGCCGGTCTATTCAAGCCATTTCCGGCATTTCGTGATGCGCGAGGACATGGGCTAGGATTGTCGATTGTCAAACGCATCATCGACCGCTTGGGTGGTACAGTAGCATCTATTAGCACGATTGGAGAAGGGAGTTGTTTCGCTTTCACGCTCCCACGTTCAAACCCTTCAATCTAACAAATGTAAATCTTTGTGTGCGAGGAAGTCGGCCGCCAGCAGAAACAAAATCGTCGCATAGAGCAACAAGATAGCAGGGGCAAGGGCTTGAGAACTATTGAACGACCCCGCTAACGCACCCTTTGAAATCGCCCGAAACGGCCAAAAGACCACGCCCAACGCTTCTGTAAAATCGAGACCGCTTTCAAATGCCCAATTAGACGCTTGTCGCAACGATGTACCGATCTGCGTCCAGCCTCTTTGCCCTGCGCTGGTTGCCCAGTTGCCTAATAGCTTGGACAGCCAGCCCATTGTGCGAGCATCGGCGCTTTGTGAGAAAAGCAGAACGGCCGCAACACCAAATATCCACACCCGTGACCAACCTGATTGCACCAAATCGGTGGCGTGAAACGCGAATACGGCCGCAAATAGATTGAGCGCTATCCACAATGGCGGAATCTGTATCGCTTGGTTGAAAACAAAATCGACCCCACCGGGCTGAATAAACACAACGAGAGCCAAGATCAATTGCAAAAAGAGGGTGAATGTCGCTACACACAGCATCGTTGCAGTCAAAAATTCGATGCGGCTGGGTAAGCGTACAAAGAGTGGCGCACTATCGCCCCGATACACTTTGGCGGCCGTGGAGAGCGTCATCAAGAACGACAAACCGAAGCCGTACATGCCCACGATCAGGGTGAGCATTGACATTTCTGGCGCACTACCGCCACGTGGATTAAAAAATATCCACCATAGAATGGCGGCCGATAACACGCCAATGCCCCCTGCGACCGAGCGAGATTGACGGCCGAGCAAGTAGCGGGTTAATGTTGAAACACGCTGCATCATTGCACTGCCTCCGCATACACTTCATTTAAGGTCATCCGTTTATGTTCCATGCTCACAATATCGTATTGATTGTTGAGCAGCAGCCCCAAAACGGCCGGGCGTTGGGCGATAGCTGCTTCACCTGTCAACAAGATAGTGTTTTCGATGATTTCAATGCCGGGAGCGAGCGTTTGCAAGGCGGCCGTGAGATCGGTCACATCGTGGCTGGCATGAATTTCGACGGCCGATTTTTCGGCTAACGCTTCGGTCACGCTCTTTTGTAGCTCGATGCGGCCGTTGCTCAATATCAGCACACGGTCACAAATCGCTGTGATTTCATGCAATTGGTGCGAACTGATCAGGATCGTCTTTCCGGCCGCTTTGAATTGGTCGATAATGTCTCGAATCTCGCTTTGCCCGGCCGGATCAAGCCCGTTCGTCGGCTCGTCTAGCAACAACAACGATGGATCACCCATCATCACCTGTGCCAGCCCCAACCGTTGGCGCATCCCTTTGCTCAACTGCGAGATCGGCCGAGACAGCACCATCGACAGATCAACTTGGTCGATAATGGTTGGCATCACACGACGAATCTCAGAGCCGCGCATATTTTGCAAACGGCCGATCATCTTCAAGTATTGCTGCACATTCATGCCTGGCGGAAAGAGCAATCGGTCTGGTTTGTAGCCGATGGTCGGCCAACCGTTTGTCGGCCCGCCGATAGTCGGCCGTACCCGCCCCTTATCTGGCTTCAGCAAACCTGCGATGATCCGAAAAAGCGTCGATTTGCCTGCACCATTTGGCCCCAGCAACCCGATTACGTCCCCTTGCTCAATCGCAAAAGAAACATCATCCAACGCTTGGACATCTAGGTACCGTTTTGAGAGATGGTCAACTTCAATCACAGCGATTTAGTCTACCACATTCGTTGTACCAGAGGATTGCGGCCGCTCATTTTGCGGGATATTTTCATAAAGGCGATTTTGCTGGTCGCGTCCCGATACAATTGGACTGTCCAGTCCCCAATCGATCCCCAAAGTAGGATCATTCCAAGCCACCCCAAATTCGTCGCCGCCATTATAATAATTATCGACAATGTACATCAGCGTCGCATCTTCGAGCGTGGCAAAGCCGTGCGCGACCCCAATCGGGATAAACAGACCGTTGTCTTGCTTTTCGCCCATGTCAAGCGTTTGGGTTGCCATGTAGGTTGGCGAGTCCGGCCGCATATCGAACAATGCCGCCCGGATCAGCCCACGCGGACAGTACCAATAATCGACCTGCTTGAAATGATAATGCAGCCCGCGCAATACTCCTTTTTGGGAATGAGAGCAGTTTGTTTGGAAGGTGTCCCACGAACGCTGCGGAAACCATTCCCGCCGAAACGTCTCTCGAAATGTGCCGCGATCATCACCAAAGGCGCGTAGCTGGGCGATATACACCCCGGAAATCAGTGTGGATTCTGTAATCGTTGTCATCGGGGCTTGATTGTAACTTTGTCCTTATCAAGCTGCCAGACACAGCTTTTGCCTTATTGACAGCAAACAGAGTATGATCCGGTCAGTTACAATAACGATCAAGGTGTGCTGTCGCCCGGATGTGCAGCACATAATGGGGAAAGCTGGTGCAAGTCCAGCACTGTCCCGCAACGGTAACTGCGTTTTGCAGAAGTCCGAATACCCGCCTTGGTACACACATTGCGTATTCCTTCGTGGACAAAAGGCGGCGCGGTGAACATGGTTTGAACCTGTCACCCACCTTTTATGGTGGGTTTTTTATTAAGTCGGTTTGCCTTCTTCATCCTCCTCATTTGCCATATTTGCCATCGAATCAATGCGCCCTAACGGAGATAATGAAGATGAAAAAACAATGGTTACTATGCTTGTTGCTGACTGCATTCTTGATCGGATGTGGCGCGGCCGTCGATACAACAGCCGATACATCGGCCGACATCACAGCCAACACGACCACTGGTTGTGTCGCCGACTACGACGAAGCGACCGATTACTTCCCCGAAAAAGCGACTGTCACCCACGCGGATGGATTTACAGTCGAATACCACAACAACTACAAAATCGTGACCGTACTCGCCCCGTATAGCGGCGCAACAGAGTCTGTCCAATACGTTTTGGTGCAATGTGGCACACCCGCCCCGGCCGCCATCGACGGCGCAACTGTACTCGAAGTGCCTATCGACTCGATTGTCACCATGTCCACCACCTATCTGCCTGCGCTAGAAGTGCTGGGCGAACTGGATGCGCTTGTCGGTGTCGATAGTGGCGCGTATGTGACCAATGCGGCTGTCAAAAGTATGTTGGCCGAGGACAAATTGGTTGAGATCAGCAGTGGTGCAGAGGTCAATGTCGAAGCGGCCGTCGAGCTATCGCCTGATCTGATCATGGCGTATGCGTCTGGCTTTGCTGATTATGACGCGCATCCCCGTTTGCAAGAGGTGGGGCTAAATGTTGCCCTCAATGCAGAGTATCTCGACTCGACCGCGCTCGGCCGTGCCGAATGGGTCGATTTTATGGCCACATTCTTTAACAAGGAAGGCACGGCCGAAGCATGGTTTGCCGACATCGTGACCGAGTACGATCAATTGGTTGCGCTGACGGCCGATGTCACCGAACGGCCGACCGTTTTTGCCAACACGCCGTATGAAGGTACATGGTATATGCCCGGTGGGCAGAGCCACGTCGCCCAATTCCTCACCGATGCAGGGGCATCATATCCCTGGAGCGACGACGAAAGCACCAGCAGCCTCTACCTCGATTTTGAGACAGTGTATGAAAGTGCCTCTACGGCCGACTACTGGATCAACGTCGGCTTCTTCAATGGCTTGAGCGATCTGGTTGCGGCCGACGAACGCTTCGCCGAATTTGCTGCCTACACAAACGGTAACGTCTTCAACAACGATGCTGCCACCAACGAAACAGGCGGCAACGACTACTACGAAGCAGGCGTGATCTACCCCAATGTCGTGCTGGCTGACCTGATCAAAATCTTCCACCCCGAATTGCTGCCCGATCATCAATCTGTCTATTACCGCGCCGTAGAGTAACGCGGCCGGTATCTCGTTTTTCAGTATGTCAGTTATTGAACGGCGCGTTATGCGGCTAAACTGACATACTGATTTACTGAAAAATTCGACACAAGCGAATCAACAATTCGTGCTATAATCGCCGCTTAATTTTGACACAAGGTAAGCGAAAAAATGACAAAACGCGGCGTACAAAAACCAAAGAAAAAAAGCAACCCTGCACAGACGAAAACGAACCAGACCCCGGCCGAATTGTGGGGTGAAGGCAAGTGGCGCGGTATCAAATTTGCCAGCGCAATTATCTCATTTGGCATTTTGTTGGTTACAGTCACCGCCTACAGTCGCCTGGGCGATAGCATTGCGATGACCGATGTCTTACCCGGCCTCATGATCGATGCCGTTATGTTTGTTGTCGGTGTTTTCTTCCTGATGTCCCCTTACTCGCCCCTCAAAATCTATGGCAGCGCAAAATATCGTTGGCTGTTTGGCTGGGTCTTTTTCATGGCGTTGATCAGCCATTTGATCGCCAATTTGATCGGCTTGTTATACGTGTTTGGTATCATATAAAAACTGCTTCCACAATTTTTGGAGAAACTGATGTATTTGACTTATGCGGACGTTCTGCGTCCACAGACAAAGCAAAACGGCCGCCTGTACGATCTCTTTTTAGTGCTGGTTGGCTCGGTATTGGTTGCGTTGACCGCTCAAATCGCCTTCGAGCTACCGGGCGGTGTCCCGATCACGGGACAGACGTTTGGGGTGTTGCTGGTGGGGGCGTTGCTCGGCCGCAAGCGTGGCACGGCCGCCATGCTCGCCTATCTCGCTCAGGGGGCTATCGGGCTGCCTGTGTTTGCCAATGGCGCGGCCGGGGCGCACGTTTTTGCCGGGCCTACTGGCGGCTATCTAGCCGGATTTGTGATCGCGGCCGCTCTCGTAGGCTGGCTGGCAGAACGGGGTTGGGATCGGCGTGTGCTGACGACGATTATAGCGATGCTCTTGGGCAATATCGTCATCTATGCGGCCGGTGTTCCCTGGCTCAAACAGGTGTTGGCGGCCGATTGGTCGCAGGCATTGCAATGGGGCTTGACTCCCTTTCTGGTAGGCGATGTGATCAAAATAGCATTGGCGGCCGTCTTGTTGCCATTGGGGTGGCGATTGTTAGGAAAGTAGAGACGCAAGATATGAAATACATCTTGTGTTTCATGCGTTTGTTGTTGGTCGGGGGGATTTTGTTGGGGTGGTATGCGGCCGTTTCTGTGCCTGTCTATGCGTTGCGGACAGATGATGTGACGGCCGATGCGGCCGTTGTGCTAGGCGCGGCCGCGTGGGGCAGTCGGCCGTCTCCCGTCTATCGTGAACGGCTCAATCATGCGATTGCGCTGTACCAACAAGGCAAGGTAGAACGACTGATTTTTACAGGGGGTGTGGGCATCAAAAGCACACAATCAGAAGCGGAGATCGGCCGTCAGTACGCGCTCGGCCGGGGTGTGCCAGACAGCGCTATTTTGCTCGAACCACAATCGACCAGCACCATCGAAAACCTGACAAACGTGCGGCAATTGGCGGCCGAAAACGACCTGCACACCTTCCTGATCGTCAGTACACCCAGCCACATGAAACGCGCCATGCTGATCGCCAAACGGCTAGGGCTAGATGCGTACACATCGCCCACACGCAGCACCCTTTGGCTACGCAACGGCACACGCCAGCAACTATACGTGCGCGAAGTGCTGGGGTACGCACATCATCTGCTTTTGTTTTGGTAGAAAGGGGGGAAGTGGCAGACTGAAACGCCTGCCACTCCTGTGATTAGTGTTTTACGAACGGCGTGTTGCGACTGCACCAACGGCCGCCAAGCCACCTGTCAATAACACGATCCACACGCTCAACGGTAACTGTGTTGTTGCTGTTTCGCCTAATGTGACCGCTAATGGGACGGCATTGGCAACGATGTCGCTATCGACGGCATCAGTTGCTGCAATCGGCTCGAAGTCAAGCAATCCGGCCGTGGCCACAAGACCAAGCGGTGTCACTTCTGCTTCATCTTCAACTGGCACTTCTTCAATCGCGGGTGTGGGGCGTTCCCCAACGGGGCGAATGCGCCACGCGATCAGTGTGCCTTCCGCATCCACTGTGCCAAGCACACGCACCACTGTACCGACCTCAATCGTGCCGGTCATTTCGGTGCTGTCTGTGATAGCGAAGGTGACTGTGACCACATCGCCTGCCCGTTTTGTGCCTGTGACTGTGATCGATGTTTCGTCTAGGGCAACGACGGTTGCAATGCCACGTACCCGCATCGTGTGACCGGGCTTGTCGCTATTGTCGGGTCGTTGCGGCCGATCTGGTCTGTCACCCTGTCCGGGTCGTTGCGGCCGTTCGCCGTGTCCTGGGCGTTCTGGCTTGTCACCACGATCTGCGCTGACCATGATGCCAACGGCCGTCAGGCTGCCATCTTCTGCAACAGTCGAAATCACTTTCGCCATCGCCTCGGCCGCCAATTCACCTTTGATCCGTACTGTGTCCGAAAGCGGGATTGTTGTTTCAATGCCTTCTTTATCAGCCACTGTGATCGTCTCGGCCGTGTAGGTGACGATTGTGCCGACGGTGTATGTCATGTTGCCATGATCATCGTCGTAATGGGCGGTATCGCCGTCTCGATTATGCGGCCGATCATCGTCATCATCCCCGGCCGCTAGCGCAACCGTTGCCATCATCATTACCGACAGTAGCATAATGACACCAATTAAAACTAATTTTCTGAACTTCATTTTTCTCTCCTAAAAATATGTGTTTGATGCAAATGCAACCTTACCATTGTATGAGCAAGTTGTGAAGGAGTTATGAAGATGTGAAGATGAAGAAGCCGATCCAATCACCGATTGACACCCCCACATTTTCCCATACAATCAACTGTGTCAGTATAAACTCGCAATCGATATGACTAGGCAGACATTTTTCTGCATAAGTATCCGATTTTTAGTTTAAGCCGATTGTAATTCCGCTTTTTACTATCATAATCGAGTTTATGCGGAATTAAGGTCAATTTTCGTCTGCATAACATGCGCTTTCGTTATTTTATGCAGACTCAACTCTGCTTAATAATATGTTAAACCGACACGTCCCGTGCTATCGCACCGAACGTGCGGCTTAACAAGAACTTGCAC
>CALECP010000225.1 GCA_937949915.1 uncultured Anaerolineae bacterium | reverse complement strand
CATCACGCCCGAACCAATCACCTCACCAATACCACCAACAACCGTACCAACAGAAGTACATGTTGACACGGTGGCATACATTCCAATTGTTGCCACAAGCATCGCTTTGCTCACAGCGTCTGATTTGGCTATGCCATCGGCCGAACCGACACAGCAAACAGAAAATATGGCAACAGCGATTGCGCGGCTCTCATCAGATAGTGGCACTGTTCGCACGGCCGGAGACAAACAACTCGAATCTGATGTGCCAACGGCCGTTTTGTACACATCAGAAAGTAGTCAATTGCCGATGGCAGGTATGGTTTGGTTGACGGCCGTCATATCTATATCACTTGCTACGATGAGCATCGTCACCCACCGATACAAAAAGCGATCTAACTGACGGCTCGGCCGTACATTGATTTTTATTATCCCGCCCATTCTGTAAATTAGAATGGGCGGGATTTTTGTTATCTCATCCCGGCATAATAATGGGCGGGATCATGCCCATAGGCCCTTCAATTGCCCATCCATTCATGGAGAAAACAAGCGACCATACTTGGGGTGGAATTTTGATTTGCGAACTAAGCAACAGATGGCTGCCTTCTTTGTTTTGCTTGGCAATATAGCGCAGTTGATCGATCCACAAATTGTTGAGCCCATCTGATTCACCCATCCGCCACCGACGGCCGTTCACCTCTGCCTTATGTGGCTTATCGGTACAAACAGTCGCTTCTGGGATGATCGTGATGTCAACATTCTGTTTCTCGTTCGCCACAAATTGGGCGAAAGTTGCATACAGTTTACCGACCTGATCTGTGTTATTCGTCCAACGCTCACGGTCAAAGGGATGGGTAACAAAGTGCTGCAACTCATAGACATCATGGGCAACACGTTGCAATCCCTCAAGATATTCATGCGCTTTGGCATCGACGTAATGCGAGCGTTCCTTCAAAATTTTCTTCCACATATCACACAGGGCATCGGCCGCCTCGCCACACTTGATCTCTCCCAGCACTTCAAAATAGACCCACGGCCGAATCGCGGCCGTCGGGTGATCTTGATCAAACGCCACAAACTCACGCGGATTATGATCGAGCAACAAGTGCATGAAATCAATCGCCATCACAGGCCCCGCTACCAAACAGCCATACACATCCGCAAAAATTTCCTCTAACCAACGCCCAAAGATCGGCTCTTCTTGAATCAACCGATCCCGTAATGCCTCATCCAACGTATCTCGATTGAACTGCCCATGTCGATAAACGTAATGCCCCACCTCGTGCGGAATAGCGAGAAAATCACGGGTCGCCGCCTCAGACATCGCAGAATCAGCATCCTCATCGGCCAACATCATGCAGCTATATGGAATAGCGACCAACGCAATCGGCGCGTATGGCACGAGGCGCACTGACGGAATTTTTTGAAAGTAAGTAAGAACGGTCGCCTCTTTGATCAGGCCGCCTTCGACAGCCGGTTTCAGTGCTTTGTATGCGAGATGATCGGCCGTGTCTAGTGCGGCTTGCATCCGTTCATCTTTTCCGGCCGTCTCACGTTGCTGAATCACCGTTTGAAATAGATTGAGATCGTGGCTGATCTGTGTCAGGGTTGTCCGAAAAACATACTCCTCTGGGTACTCCAAAGACGGTTTGAGATAGCCGCCTGTTTCGTCCTCATCATTAAATCCACGATAAAAAAAATCGAATTGCGTCTCGCCAAACTCAAGCAAACAGCGCAAGAGCGTTTGGATGGTGGTTGTGCGCGTTATCGGCCGCCCAGCCTCGTCCATCTGCTCTCTTTTCAGATTATTTTCCATATCTTCGATGGTGTGCTTTAATGTCCGCCACCGATGTTTCCATATTTGTAGCTCTTTCTCAGTCATAGCTTCTCCAAAAAAATCTCTTACAGTTTCCATGTGCGATTTCTATGCGCGAGGCATCTTTTCCCATTTGATGTCGATACTTCTACTACTTCAGGCGATTTTGCCGTTGCTTACTCCCCTGCATTTTATTATAGACAGTCGCGTTGAATGAGCGTTGATCACATCGGCCGCCTCTTTTCGCCATTTGTGTATATCCGGTTACACTCATGGCTATGGGTGGCATTATTGCAGCAGGCGGCCAACAGACGGCCGCAGCCGGAGCAGATATGTTCCGCAAAGGTGGCAACGCAGTCGATGCGGCCGTAGCGGCCGCCTTTGCCTCATTCATCGCCGAAATCGGGATCGTCCATCTAGGGGGGAGCGGAATCGCCCAACTGTACGACCCTGCCTCACAGACAAGTACAGTCTACGATTTTTTCAGTGCCATGCCCGGACTAGGGCGCAACAATTTGCCCACCAAAATAGATTTTCGGCCGACAACAATCGACTTTGGCGCGACAACCCAAGACTTTTGGCTCGGCCGGGCTAGCGTCGCCGTCTCTGGCAACATCGTCGGGCTGTGTCGATTGGCGGCCGAACATGGCACACTGCCCCTCACCACCCTGCTCGCTCCCGCGCTCGATCTGGCGCAAAACGGGATCGCACTACCTCCTTTTCAAGCACAAGTGATCACACTCTTGGGCGACATCTTCACCGCATCACCCAGCACATGTGCCGTGTTTCAGACCAACGGCCGCCTGCTACAAACGGCCGATCACCTACACATACCCCACCTGCACACCACCCTTTCTCAAATTGCGACACAAGGCGCAGACGCGATTCGCACCGGCGATCTCGCCCAAGCGATCTTGGCTGACCAGCAGCAAAATAATGGCATCATCACCCCGCAAGATTTGCTCACCTATGATGTGACACGCACCAAACCATTGCGCGTACCGTATCGCGGGTATGATGTTTTGCTACCGGGGGCCTGTTCTGTCGGGGGCATTCTCATCCGCTTCACGCTCAGTTTGTTGCGCGAATTTGATGTGGGCAGCCATCCGGCCGGAAGCACGGCCGCTCTCCGCCTGCTCTACCAAGCATTTGCCGCCACCACCCGCGCCCGACATGCGTGGGAAGCGAACAAAATCCACGATTTAGAAGCGATGGCGTGGGTGTTTGGCGCGGCCGACTTTCAAGCCCGCTATTTAGCCGAAATGCAAGCGGCCGTCCATTTGCCCCTGCCGGAAGAACGTCACTTGGGACACACCAGCCACCTCTCCGTCGTCGATGACAACGGCATGGCGGTCACACTGACCACCACGGCCGGAGAAGGCGCGGGCTACATCGTGCCAAACACAGGCTTTATTCCCAACAACATGCTGGGCGAAGAAGACCTCAACCCGCACGGCTGGCACCAATGGCAACCGGGGCAACGCATCCCCACGATGATGACCCCGCTCATCGTTCTCAAAGATGGCAAAGTGCGCCTTGTCACCGGCAGCGGCGGCAGCGCACGCATTCGCAGCGCACTGGTACAACTGATCGTTAACACGCTCGATCACGGCATGGCAGTCGATACGGCCGTCAACTTCCCCCGTGTCCATCTCGAAAATGGGGTGCTACAATGCGAGCTGGGCTATGACGAAACGGCCGTTGCCCAGCTAGAAGCAGACGGCTATCCCGTCAACCGTTGGCAAAACCCCACTATGTACTTCGGCGGCGCACACACCGTCGCCCGTGTCGATGGCAAATTAGTCGCCGCAGGGGACAACCGCCGCGATGGACATGTTATGGAAGTGACGAATGATGAGTGACGGACGACGAATGGTACGAAAAGTTAACGTTGTCTGGCGCAGAACGATAGACATGATGAAATCAAAATTTCTTCCATATTTCTTCCATCGCTACTCGTCGCTCGTCATTCGTCCCTCGTCACTTTTTCGGATTTATAATGAACAAAATTGAGCAGATACGTTCCCAAATGCCCGCCACCACCAACATCGTTTATCTGAATACAGGCAGCGTGGGGCCGATGGCAAATGTGACCCGCGACACGCTACACGCGGCCGTCGAACATGAATCGCAGTACGGCCGGGCCAGCATCCGCAATTTTTTGCACATCAAGGCGCAAACGCCGCTCCTACGCGCACAGATGGGCGCTATCATGGGCGTTTCTGGTGATGATATTGCGCTGACCCACCACACTACAGACGGCATGAACATTGTCATTCACAGCTTTCCCTGGCAGCCCGGTGACGGTCTCATGCTCACCAATTGGGAACATCAGGGCGGCTATTTGCCTGCATTTACGGCCGCCCGTAAGAACGATCTCACCATCGAGATCGCCCATTTAGATTGGCACGATTCGGCCGCCGACATCACTGCCAAAATCATCGCCGCCATCACGCCCCGCACCCGCCTCATCCTGTTGTCGCACATCATGTGGAACACAGGCATCCAAGTTGATCTGACCGCCATCGTCACGGCCGCCCATGCGAAAAACGTGCTGGTACTGGTCGATGGCGCACAGTCGATGGGCAGCATCCCGCTCGATCTGCCAGCCACTGGGGTCGATTTTTATGCTGTGCCGGGGCAAAAATGGCTATGCGGCCCCGAAGGTGTGGGCGCACTGTATGTCCGGCCGGATCGACTCAATTTGCTGCAACCGCAGACAGTCGGCTATCGCGGTCTGTCCGCCCCCGATGCGTATGATCTCTCAGGCAATTGGCTACCCCAACCGAACGCCAGCCGCTTTGAGATCGGCACCGCGTACCGGCCCGCCATCTACGCCATGCAAGCCAATCTCGACTGGCTGGCCAACGCCGTTGGTTGGGAATGGATACACGAGCGCATCTCTAGCCTCACCGCCTATGCTTGGCAAAAGTTAAACGCGCTCGATTGCGTCAACATGATTACACATGAGAATGCTGGTTCAGGTCTGATCACGTTCGATTTGGTGGGGTACGATCCGGCGCGGGTCAATTTGGCGCTGATAGAGCAAAACATCGTTATCCGCTACCTGATGCAGCCGTATGCGCTCCGTGCGGCCGTCGGTTTTTACAACAATGAGGCTGACATCGACCGCCTGACGGCCGCGCTGGCACAGATCGCTACGCTTGATCCAGAGTCGTTGCCGGTCGTCGATTATTAGCGGCCGATCACGCGCCGCATGAGACCCTTTTTAGACAGCACAACTATGTCGCTATTTTTCCGTGTGTCCGGCCGAACTGATTACAATACAGCATAAAAAAAGGAGCGCATGATGACAGTTTTGGCAGATTATGCACAGTTCGGCGGCCGTCATTGGGAAACAGGCAGCGTACACAACTATTATGCGTATCGTGGTGTCACCGCCCCGCACACGGGTGCGCCGATGAGCGAAGCATTATTGCTCGGCATCAGTGGCGGTATTGTGTTTGGCTATTTCTCGTTTGCATACACAGGGTACGATCCGTATGTCGCGCTGCTCACACGCAACACATTTGATCCGTTCGAGACGATGCTGGCGCGGTTGGGTGTCATGCAGACGATCAAACAGACAACCAACCCGGACAAAGGGATCGCTAATTTGCTGGCAGTGCTGGACGAAGGCAGCCCAGCGATTGTGTCGGCCGATTATTTCAGCCTGCCGTACAACGCTATCGAACCAGATGAAAAAATGTGGGGCATGTTGCCATTGCTGGTGTATGGGCTGGACGAACACGCACATATCGCGGATCGCTCTGCGTGTGGGTTACAAGTTGGGCGCGAGCAGTTTCAGGCAGCACGGGCGCGGGTAAAAAAGGAGCGACATCAAGTATTGACGCTGGAAGCCCCCGATTTTGCCAAGCTGCCAACGGCCGTGCGTGAAGGCATCGCCCAAACAATCGCTCTGTTTACAGATAAGCCGCCAAAAGGGAGCGCAAACAATTTCGGCTTCAAAGCATATCAGCAGTGGATCAAGTTATTGACCAAGCCAAAGACGCGCAATAGCTGGGAGAAAGTGTTCCCGGCCGGGCGCAACATGGCTTCGGCGATGCAGTCGTCGTTTGAGCGGATCGCGCTGTTTGGGCAAGCGCAAGGGGGCGCGGAACGGTGGCAGTATGCACAATTTTTAGATGAAGCGGCCGTCATTCTCAGCCAGCCAGCTTTGCGTGAGGTGGCGGCACAATTTCGCACCAGTGCAGAGGCGTGGGAACAACTCGGTCGTCTCCTTTTGCCCGATGATGTTCCCACATTTGGTGACATTCGCACCCAGCTAGAGCGACGGCGCGATCTATTTACGCAGCACGGCACGGCCGCACTGGCAGACATGCGGGCAAGCAACACGGCGATCAAACAGATGCAGGAAAAAGTGGCGGCCGACTTCCCTCTCACCCAGCCTCAAATCGAAGCGTACCGGCAGCGGATCGCTGATCATGTGCAAACGATTCACGACATCGAACAGGCTGCCATCACACAGTTAGATGCGCTGCTCGCCTAGCGTTTCCTCGTCTTCTCGCACCACGTCTTCTTCCCACGTGTCACAATAAAACCAGGTGATGATGCCAGCGTCTGCCCAGGGCTTGAGGGCTTGCATCATCGCCAAGCCCGGTTTGGTAACAAGCGCGGCCGTCAAATGATCAGATGACTCAAAATACCCTTCGACCATCATGTAAAAGCGCGATTTGCCACCCGGTTTCCACATCACGCGGCTGATCTCGCTTTTGATCAATGTCGGCAACTGCTCGAAAAGCGGCAAATGGGTCTCTGTAAAGAATTTTTCGACGGCCGTCACATCATCGACTTGGCGGTAAAGCATTACAAATTTGAACATATTACGGCCGATAGTAGCAGCAATGTAAAGCAGATCACACTTTTATCGTCAAAAACATACCATTCCCCTAAATTGGTAGGACATGCGTACTATTGTGCTTTTTGGGTGTTTTTCTTGGGGGCAAAACGGTGTCATTGGGGTGGCAGCAGCCGAGATCATGGGCGGATATTTGCGACTAGAATACTCCTCTCTTATAATTTGCAAAGATTTTCAAGGAATTTTGTAAAGCTGTAAACAAGCACGGGAAGAGTTTGTGTTAACTGGTCTAACTTTCAACACGACAGCCTCATGGATAATTATTGCGACGGGATGCGCGTTTTTTGCGTCATTCTTCCTCGCGCTCTATGCGTGGCGTGATGCCAGTCGTGCCGCTTACTTCTTCCAAAAACGCGAAGCACAGCAGAGGATGCAGAATTACACGTTAGCGACCATCATCCTTCTGGTTCTCACCATTACAGTTAGCAGTTACGCC
The DNA here is from genome assembly GCA_937949915.1 of uncultured Anaerolineae bacterium. Lineage (GTDB taxonomy): Bacteria > Chloroflexota > Anaerolineae > Promineifilales > Promineifilaceae > CALECP01. The sequence goes on along the minus strand of CALECP010000225.1, from coordinate 4,248 downwards.
GCAGCCCCTCAAACAGTTCAAGACCCCATTATCAAAGTAATCACAAATGCAAAGCCACAACTTATCGTTGTCGCCGACGATAATGATGAATCGGCTGATACGGCCGTCTCCAGTTCCTCCCTGATCGAGCGTGTGGAGCAAGTGACGCAACTCAATCCATTGGCAGCCCGTGCAGTGGCTATCGAGCCGACTTTGCCAGATCGCTTTCAACGACTAGAGGCGGAAGCGGATGTAGCAGATAGCACCGCTATTTCCAGTCTTGCCTTTTCTACCGAGATCAACGATTCGTATGCGCCTACGGCCGCTAGTGCAGAATTTGCGGCCGGGAATTTCAATCTATACGCCACCTTTGAGTACGAGCAAATGCGAAATGGCATCAACTGGGCATGGGTATGGAAACACGATGGCAATGTTGTGGGCGGTGGCGAGCAAGTATGGGAATATGGCAATACGGGGCCGGGATACGTTTACTTTAACCCCTCGAACGGATTTGACGAAGGCGAATACTCGTTAGAAATTTGGCTCAACGGTGAACTGGTTAACGAAAGCACAATGGACGTAGTATCTAGCCTCGCTCGTTAATCAGTACAATTTTCACTCCCCCCAACCACTCTAAAATCTATACAATCTATTGGCTACACGGCCGATTCACGGTATCTTTCATCACACAAGGAGACCGTAACAGATGACGAATATAGCACTCCCCGCCTTGACGTTGGGCATCGAAGAAGAGTACCAAATTATCAATCCCGTTACACGTGACCTACATGCGTATATTTCTGAGTTTCTATCGAGCGATCAACCGGGGCTGTTGCCATTGGAGCTAAAGGCAGAACTTATGCAGTCGCAGGTAGAGGTCGGCAGCCAAGTGTGCCAAAACGTGCAGGAATTACGGGCAGAACTGGTTCGTTTGCGCCGTGCGGTGACGACGATGGCAGATACGCACGGGCTGGCGATTGCGGCCGCATCCACGCACCCATTCGCGCAATGGCATCATCAAAACATCACAGAAGGCGACCGCTATCGAGAGCTACTAGACGATATGCAGGGCGTAGCGCGGCAGTTGCTCATTTTCGGTATGCACGTCCATGTCGGCTTTGACCATGAGAATGATCTGCAAAAGAAGGATTTGATGATTGAGGTGATGAATCAAGCCCGCTATTTCATCCCCCATTTGCTGGCATTGTCGTCTAGTTCACCGTTTTGGCAAGGGGAAAATACGGGGCTGAAATCGTACCGCAGCGTTATTTTTGAGATGTTGCCACGTACCGGTATTCCACACTCTTTCTCAAGTTGGGGCGAATATATTCGGTTCGAGCGCACGCTCGGCCGTGTCGGTGCGTTTGGCAAATCAGATACCACAGCCAAAATTTGGTGGGATATTCGGCCGCATCCCAAATTCCCCACACTCGAATTTCGCATCAGTGATATTTGCACCAAAATCGATGAAGCAGTGTGTATCGCCGCTCTCTTTCAAGCGATTTGTGCCAAAATCATTCGGTTGCGGCTGCAAAATTTATCCTGGCGGCCGTATCGCCACATGCATATCACCGAGAACAAATGGCGGGCATTGCGCCACGGCATCAGCCATACGCTGATCGATTTTGGCATCGAACAAGAAGTGCCATTTTCCCAATTAGCAGAAGAGTTGCTGGCGTTGGTTGATGATGTTGTCGATGAATTGGGTAGCCGTACCGAATGCGAATATATTCGCACTATTTTAGCCAACGGCACAAGTGCAGATCGTCAATTGCGCGTCTATGCGGCCAATGGTGGGGACGCAAACCGTGATGTTGCGCTCAAAGCGGTGGTTGATCATCTGATTGCTGAAACAAAAGAGGGGTTGTAGAAACACGCCTTCCCCCCCTCGAAGGGAAGGGTTAGGGGAGGGAAAAGAAAACCGTTGCCAAGATGTATCCTGACAACGGTCAAAAACAGGGTGGATAGTTGGGTATTGGTCGGAGTACAAAGTTAGAACGTGTACTTGATCTCGATTACGCTCATTTTGTTTGGCACAATGGTCGTCCACTGACCTGTAAATTCTGCTCCATACGATGCGGCGATAACGGGGCCTATTTGTTGTGCCTCATCATTGCTCCACAGTGGCCCCGCCAAGACGGTGGTGACATATTCATCTGTACCGGTTTTCGATACATCTAGCTCCACCTCGATCACGCTCATCTGGTTTGGGACAACCGTATTCCATTGCCCTGTCCAACGTCCCTGGTGCGCGGCCGCTACTTTGGGGGCTTTTCCTTTTGCATCATCATCGCTCCACAGCGGCCCGGCCGGAACCAACACTTTGTACGTTGTCACAGGCAGCCGTTGCGCTTTGAAACCGATGGGGCCCTCGCCTGCATACACCATTTCGCCTGTCAATTCTGAGCCGCCATTGGATGAGGCGACATTGATAGAAACGACTGATTGTCCTTCCCGGCCGCCAAGTACCCATTGTCCGCCGGGGTGCCAGGGCGCAGATGAGCCACCCCACTGATTTTCAACCGTATAGGAGTTTCCATCGGTTCGCTCTGCTCGAAAACCGATGGGGCCTTCATTTGCATACGTCATCGTGCCTGCAAACGTTTGTCCTTCATCTTGTGATTCCACTTGTAGTGCAACGACTCCTTGATTATCTCGGCCGCCGATTATCCATAAGCCGCCTTCATGCCAGGGTGCGTCCGAACCACCCCATTGATTTTCCACGTTGTATTTCATGCTGATCATTGTCATCTCAAATTCCTCGTTTGTTTTTAGAAATTGCCTCGTTTTCACCAGAGCATGACAGGTTTCTGCCTTGTTATCGCCTGCAATCGCTCTGATAGTTGCTATTAAACAGCATGAACGTGACACAATCGTGACACAACGGCGAAAAATGAGGCTGAAAAGGCAAAATGGTGGGCAAATATCCCAAAACAAAAAGAAATCGCGATCAAGCAAGCCTCCCTCTCAATCGCTCAGTCGCTCATATTCTGTTGCGTATTCTCTTGCTTGATGGTGATTTTGAGATCGACAAAATCAACAAACACTGATCTGCATCATTACAAAACGCGAACACCCAACGTTTCATCGTACCCATCGCCCCAAGCGAGGATGCGGGCGGGGGTGACAGAGACGAGCCGCCAATCGGCCGAATCGTCTTCGGTGAAGTCCCATTCGTACTTATTGTAGAAGTAGTCAGCGAGTTGATTGGTGGTGGCACGGTCGGCCGCGTGGGCTGTCCCTTCGATGATAAGGACATTGGTGGTGCTGGGCAGGGCGCCTACAATGTTCTGGTTGCCCAGCAGGTTGTCCCATTGCTGTGTCTCAACGGCGATAGCCATGTACAGTACGTTTTCAAGCCACACAAACCATGATGGCTCCATGTGGGGGTGGTCGTCTGGGCGGATTGTGGTCAGCCACAGCTCTAATTCTCGGCCAAGCCGTGCTTCGATAGATCGCCAACGTTCGTTTGTTCCCGGTCTCATCTACTGATTATAAGGCGAATTACAATTTCGTGACCATATCGCCTTTATTAATACGGCCGGATCGGATCACTTTGGCGTTGACACCGCGCAAACGCAACTGTTTTCCCACGACTGAATTGACGAAAATGACGGCATCGCGGCCGAAACGCTGGGCAAACTTTTTGCAGCCATTATGCGGTTGTGCTGTTATTTCGAGGACGGCCGTGCCGACAGACAATTGTGTTCCCGGTGGCAAATTGTCTACGCTCAAATCGAAATCGACATACAATTGATCACCGGCCAGTTGCCAACGCTCTTCTGTTTGTGCCATCAGGTGAGCGGCGCGGCTATTCATCAATGTGATCTGCATATCGGGGTGCGCCGAGCCATCGGCCGTTCTTTTGCTGCCCCGCGCTTGCCAATTGTCGCCTACCAAGCCGACCTGCAAATCAAGTTCGGCCGTGTCGAGCAATTCACGCGCCTCCACTGCGGGGCGGCGCAAAATCAGTTGCAATGTGCCTTTACGCTGGGGGGCTTGGCGGATATGGTCTAGGCCTGCTTCGAGTACGGCCGTGTCGAGATGTGTTATCATAGTTTTTATTATCGCAGTCCATCACATCAAGGGCAAACGAAAACCTGTGCATTAACCGAGCCATCCCCTTACTCGGGGTGCGCTAACAAGTTGTCAGTGAGATTTTTTGCAAGAGAGAATTGGGGGTATTTAGATGACCAAATTCATCATGTTAGGCTCAAATCCAACAGAAAGCTCGTGTGCTTCTGTATTTGTCAATGGCAATTTGCAAAT
>CALECP010000224.1 GCA_937949915.1 uncultured Anaerolineae bacterium | reverse complement strand
ACCAGTGCATAAATAGGATGGCAGAGTCTGCCATCCTATTTATATGGGAATCTCCGACAAATTTGAGGTAGGCGGCAAATGCGTGATTACCGCGTTGGAAAAATCGCTGACTGTGTAATTCCCGGCCGGGGCTGGCGAACCACCCAAACTATGCCGCACCTTCATCAACGTAATACCGAGCATATTGTCGCCACCTGTGTTGTTCCGGTTTTTGCGGTCGCTCCAAAATGTGTCTTTCCCGATACCAGGATTATGCTCTAGCAAGTACGCATCTCCCGTCGCCAACAGGGCGTTTTGGAAGGCGGTATCAGCAAATTTGGCGGCCAGTACGTGGTGCATCGCCCCAACGCGCCCTAAACCCGCATAGCTGCGATCCCAGCCGTTTTGCCTTAATTGTTTGCTGATATGGTATGCCTGATTGCCCGTTTGCGCGTTCTCAAAACGCTTGAGATCGGCCGGAATATCCCACCATTTTGTCGCCTGAAACGCCGCTTCTGCACAGTGAAATGTACCAGAAATCATCTGATTTTTTATCTCGATTCCCATCGTAAACAAGCACGGATAAAAGTTGGCGCAAAAAGGAGCTTGGTACACGTCATCCCAGGGTTCGTTATGACCGGGATAGTAAAACGCGACCAAATTAAATGATTGCCCATTGATGGTGACGGGCTGCGGCCGGGGTGTGGGCAAGACAAGCACGGCCGCATCAACTGCCTCAATTTCTGTCGCTACTTCTGGCATTACGGCCGTGCTGTCACCTGTTCCCAATGTTCTTATCTGCTGAACAATGTACTGCTTGACGGCCGGGGCGGTCTTGAAAATATGACCGCCTAAATCGCCCTGTGCATCGGCCGCACTATAAAAAACACGCTTGTTGCCATTGGACGCGATCAATTGTCGAATCGTGCCAATCGCGCTGTCGATCAGCGCTTTTACATGGGGCGTAAGCGCGGAGTAACCTTGAAAAGGCTGCAATGTACCTGTGGGAATGCCCAATACGCGGCAGGTGCTGCATTGGTACGGCCGGATGATCGCATTGCCATCACCGGCCGTGCAGCCAACAACCCCGGCCGGATCATCGCGGTGCGCGACAAAACATTCCTCATTGTCATTAAAAATAAAAAAAGCGTCGTCATATTGCGGCTGATTCAACATCCACGCGAAATCACCCGGTTTGTTATTGCCATCATAAATCGAGCCAATTATTTGTACACTCATCTTTTCTCTCCAAAGTAAACAGGGTGGGCAACTAAAATAGTCGCCCACCGATTAAATGAACACGTATTATGATGAAGCAGAAACGGTGTAAGTAATCGGACTTTCTGCCACTTCCTTCTTTGCTGTTTGGACAACAATAGGGCCGCCTGTACCGGGGATGGCAACGGCCGTGAACGCAATCGTCTCATTTGTCCAACTGCCTTCCGTCGTCGCAACCGTTTGCGCTACACCATTGATCAAAAGCTGACCCGGTTTGTCGTCTGGGCTGAGATTGATCCCGTTCAATGTATAGCTGCTGCCCACCGTCAGCGACTGTACGGGGTCATCGCTGCCATCATGTACAGACAGGACAACAGGCGTATCTGAAATATACGCTTGCAGTTCTTTTACCAGCAGTTGATAATCAGCCTCATCTGCCACCGACGAAAGATCATGCGCGTATTTGCGAATCCAGTTAGGCGGGACAAACATAAACGAATCTTTATGAATCGTCAGCTCAAGCTCATCCTTTGATGTCTTCACACATGGCGACGCATCAACAACCGTCTTTGTCTCGTTTTCATCTAAGTAAAAGTACAGCACATCGACAATCGGCATCCCGAACAGATATTCACATACAAATAAAATGTTGCCGACTTTTTGGTATTTTTTCGTGCGATGGTAAGAGAAGGAAGCCTGTTTGCCCATCGCGTTGAGCGAAGCCATCAGCGCACCCGCGCCCACCCCATCGGTCAGCGCAACGCCCAGCACGGCCTCGATAAATTCGACATTGAATGTCGCGGTTACTTCCTCTGTCGAATAATATAAATCTTCGCGGTGAACGTTGACAAACATGCCAGAGCGATTGATCACGCCTTCCAGCGCTTCATAGTCATAAAGCGTGTAATAGTCAGAAAGTCCATACGGTTTGGTCGCACCATAGCGGGGTGTCGATGTGATCGCTTTGGTCATGGCGGCAAAAAAGACGCTTACTTCCTCAAACAATGCTTGCGCGTTCGCATTGATAGATGAGGTGACAGGCTCGGTGGAGGAAAGCATGATGTTGCCTGTCTCGTTGACCACATAATACTTTTTGGCGGGTTCATTGTATTCGGCCGTGCTACCGGCCGGTTTTTTCAATGTGCGTGCTGCCCAATTGCTGGGGGTCGAGTCGTCACCTTGTACGCTAGGCAAAACGGGCGTATCAACACCCAAGTCATCTGCTACATCTTCTGTAGATTCTATGTCCATCTCGGCCGCCCCCACCACCGTTCCGGTCACTTCATAACTATGCCCGTCTGTCAAACTTCTATTGAGCGCCTTCTGCACTTTGCCAGCCGCGCCTCGTTGGTTTGCAGGGTCTGTCGTCTGCAATGTTTCACAAACATTCGCGTGTGAAATCGTTGTTTTTCCTTTAGGCACATCATTAATTTGTATCTGAATGTTGTACATCGTTTTGCCGGTCGTTTTGTCAACATACGTGCCTTGCATGTCGATTCGCATAATTTCATCTTTAACAATCGGACTCTTGCCACTAAAAATGCCAGCGTAATCTAATTGTTTGATCAACTCGCGTGAGGAAGTCATTTGGGCTTTCGTCGGTGTCGGCCGACCTGCGATTGCGCTCCCTTGTGTAATTGTAACAGCCATGATAATTCTCCTTATTTTAGGTTGATGTGATAGATTGCGGTGCGCCCAGTGGACGGCCGACATTGCCACTGTCGGCCGTCCTGTCACACAGTCGCACAATCTCGCTTCTATCGTTGCAAAACGTTCATGCTCCCACTCTACATAGACAGCGTGACACAAACGTGACACACCAGTACAATGTAGACAGAATTGGCAGACAGAACTGAGGCAGAATAAGACAATGAGGCAATGGCTGCGTGTTAAAAATAGAATTGATCGGCACAGTCGTTATCAGTAAAGACAACCAGGCATTTAGCTTGTCCCGTGCCAAAAGGATAGAAGCCCTTTTGGTCTATTTGGCGGTGGAACACGCCCGGCCGATCCGGCGCGAAACATTGCTGGGACTACTCTTTCCCGAATCGACCGAAACACAAGCCCGGACAGCCCTACGCCAAACATTGCGCCGCCTGCGCCAGCAACTAGCAGAAGATGCGGCCGCACCGTATCTACTCGTCGAAAAAGCATCGCTGCAATTCAACAAAGAGAGCGACTTCCAATTAGACATACACCAATTTGAAGAGGCGATCCGGGGCTGCGCCGCCCATCAAGCACCGGGACAAGCGTACAGCTACACTGACAACTGTGCCGCCTGTGTCGCAAGCTGGCAGGAAGCGATAGCCCTCTACCGAGGCGACTTTTTGAGCGATTTTTATCTCGCTGATTGTGTCGAATTTGAACAATGGGCAGAGGGCATTCGCGCACAGTTGCGCCAGCAAATACAAACTGTTTTGCAGCGCGTCATCACATACTGGACATTGCGAAACGATTATGCCAGTGCGATCCGTTATGCGAGACAGCTTGTATTGCTCGATGTATGGAACGAAGCGGCGCAACGGCAATTGATCAACTTGCTGGCACAATCAGGCAAACGCACACAGGCGTTGGGGCAGTACGAGCAGCTCTTTAATTTGCTCAACGTTGAGTTGGGGGTCGAACCAGAACCGCAAACGATAGCATTGATCGAGAGAATACGAGCCGCCCAAACAGAACGGCCGCACAACCTCCCCAGCGATTTGCCATCGTTTGTCGGCCGCCAAGCTGACCTCGCCGCGCTGCACAAACAGTTAGCCCAGCCAGACAAACGGCTGATCACTGTCGTGGGGGGCGGTGGCATGGGCAAAAGCCGGATCGCGCTGGCCATCGGCCGCCAGATCATCGACCAGCGTTTCGGGCCGTTTATAGATGGTGTGTTTTTCGTGTCGCTCGTCGAAGTGGACGCGGCCGCCCAATTGCCCCACGCTATCGCCGATGCGCTTGATTTGACATTTGAAGGCGGCCGCTCGGCCGAAAAGCAACTATTCGCCCATCTGCGCGACAAGGCGATGCTTCTGATTCTCGACAATTTTGAGCAATTGGCAGAGACAACCGCCCCCAGCTTTCTCAATCGGCTATTACAAGCAAACAAGCAGACCAAGCTGCTCGTCACCTCCCGCATCCAGCTTCATCTGAGCGCGGCATGGACGTATGAACTGACCGGGCTGCCTGTGCCTCCGGCCGACTTTGTGCCGGTAGCCGCCCCTGGCACAACCGCCCTGCCCCTGCACATCGATCCGCAACAACACGCCGCGCTGTCGCTTTTCATCGACCGCGCCGCACGGGCGATGACGGGGTTTGCATTCGAGATCAATGACCGCGCCGAACAACTGGCGATGCTCAAAATTTGCCGCTTGGTGGAGGGTCAGCCGCTGGCACTGGAATTGGCGGCCGGATGGGTACGCATGATGTCGTGCGAACAGATCGCGGCCGAAATCGAGCGCACCATCGACCTGTTGCAGACACGCCAACAAGATGTGCCAGACCGCCATCGCAGTATGCGGGCGGTGTTCGATTCGTCTTGGCAATTATTGACGGAGCAGCACCGGCAATTGTTGGCCGGGCTGTCGTTGTTTCGGGGCGATTTTAATTTGGCAGCGGCCGTCGAAATATGCCAGACCACACCCTTTGAATTGATCGCCCTGGTGGAGCATTCGCTGTTGCAACGGCACAGCAAAGACCGCTACCGAATGCACGAACTGTTGCGTCAATTTTCGGCCGAAAAGCGCACACCCACCCAATCGACAACGCTGGGAAACCAACATGCCACCTATTTTGTACGCTTTACCGAGCAATTTAATGACATGATCAGTTCTGGCTCACAGGCGGCCGCGCTGGAAGCTATCCATACCGAGATCACTCATATTCGCGCGGCTTGGCATTGGGTAACGGCCGCCGGGAATGTGACGGCCGTCGATCAATTGCTCTACATTTTTGGGGCGTACTTCCTTGTCCGCAGCAACAACAGCAGAGACGGCTTGGCGATGTATCATACCGGGCTGCATGACCTGACGGCCGCGCTGGCACAAACAGACGCACCGCCTGTGGGGGCAGACAAAACACTGTGCGAATTGATGTCTCGAGTGGGCAACTACTATTATGATCTCGATCAATTTGAGCAAGCAGAGAAAATGCTGCAATCTGCACTCAACTATAGTTTGAAAGCGGGAAATGTGGATGCAACGATCAGTTGCTACACCAGTCTGGGCTACATCGCTCGGCTACAAGGACGGCCGCTCGATGCGCTCGCTTATTTGCAAGAAGCGGTCATGCTCTCGCGCCAAGAGAAAGATCAGCATTACGAGGGATTTGCCTACCTCGGCATGGGCGCAGCCAACATTGCGCTGGGCAACCACGATGCGGCCGAACGCGATCTAGCAACAGCATCTACGCTATTCTCACAGCTAAATTATCAATTTGGGTTGATGCACACACTACGCTGGCAGGGCATTTTAGCGCAGCAACAAGGTCTATTCGCAGAAGCCCAATATCTATTTGAGCAATCGTTGACTATCTGCCAAACAGTTGGTAATGCGATGGGGCAAGCATTGGTGTACAACAATTTGAGCGCACTGGCATTGATGCAAGAAGATGCAGAATCAGCTCAACAGTTTAGTCAGCAAAGTCTGGAGATAGATGCCCAAAACGAAACGCCGATCATCCAAGCGGAGTCATTCCGCAATCTCGGCATGGCACACCATTCGCAGACTAATTTCGACACGTCGTATCGCTATCTCAATGATGCGCTGACCGTTGCCTCTACCGCCAACGTGATGCCGCTCACCCTGTCGATTGCGCTCGATACGGCCGAAAAATTTATCGCCCCCCTCGACCCCACCAAAGCGCAATTGGTGGCTGAAAAAATCGCCGATCACGACGCTTCGGACTGGGCGACCCAACGCAAAGCGTATGATCTGCAACTGGCACTGACCGGCGCAACGGCCGATCAACTGGTTATCGAAGCGAATCAAGACCCCCTCACAAGCAATTTGCTGACCTTAATCGGCAGTTAAAAAAAACATGGAGAAAAATGATGAATGACTTAGTAGAATACTTGCTTAACCTTGTCCACAATCCTGCTCAAGCAGAAGAATTTCGAGCGAATAGTGATGCTAAAATTGCGTCATCCTATTTGTCTGATGACGACAAAGCACAATTGGCAGAAATGGTCGCCAACACCCCGGCCCCAGAGCAACCCGTGATCCAGTCCGGCCGATTTTATGTGGGCGATGATCATGGCCACAACGTCAAAGTGGTATCGTCAGCGACGCAAGATATTATGGCAGATGTAGACCCGGCCGAACGCAAAGCCCACCGTGTAAAGGTTGCCGACACGAAGGGCGAATGGCCGCACCCCAACCGCATGATCTTGAAGCCGATAGGCAATAGTGAAGTGTACCTAGATCACATTTTGCTCGATGATGGTGTCGGCCGTCTCAAAGCAAAGATCACCGCGCTTACTATCGAAGTAGAAGATGATCAAACGGGCGATGACGCATAAAGGATCGCTCGTCGTCGTTGGTACAGGCATCCAGCTAGGTGGGCATCTGACGCTAGAGGCGCAAGCGCATATCACCCACGCTGAAAAAGTGCTGTATGTGTCTGGCTCAAAAATTATGGGCGACTGGATCGTGTCGTTGAACAAGACGGCCGAGTCACTTGCCCATTTCTACGCCCCAGACAAACCCCGCGCCGCCACCTACAGCGACATGGCAGATACGATAGTCGCGGCCGTGCGGGGGGGGCAGCGTGTGTGTGCCGTTTTTTATGGGCATCCCGGCGTATTCGTGCAGCCGTCCCATGAAGCGATCCAGAAAGCACGGGCAGAAGGGTTTGACGCAAAGATGTTGCCCGGTATTTCGGCCGAAGATTGCTTGTTTGCCGACTTGGGTTTCGATCCGGCCGATCATGGCTGTCAATCGTTTGAGGCGACTGATTTTCTCATTCGCACACGCATTTTTGACCCGTACAGCACGCTCATTATTTGGCAGATCGAAACGATTGGACAACTCAATCAAAAAACAGAGGTCGGCCGGAACGGGCTACACGTTCTCGTCGAGTATCTGCAAAAAAGCTATACCGCGACTCATCCTGTGACTGTTTACCAAGCGGCCGAACTCCCCGTTCAGCAGCCCTTCATCCACACCTGCCCCCTCGCACACCTGGCAGATGCACCCATTCCCCACGTCGCCACCCTCTATGTGCCACCCCTGCACGAAAAACCACTCGATCCCGCCATGCTAACAAAGCTCGGTCTACGCACGGAAAAAAGATAGCGTTTTGAGATAGAGATAGAGATAGAGAGAAGATTTGGTCAACGCCAGATGCTGCCCCACTCTTTCTCTATCCCATCTCTATCTCTATCTTTTTCAGGTATGATATAGTGAGCAAGTAGAAAAACGGATGGTAACAATGGGCATATTTAGAAAGTTATTTGGAAAAAAGCCAAAAGAAGAGGGTGATACGCGAGGCATTTATCTACATGTTGCCTGCGATAATTGCCAAACTGTGTTGCGGATTCGAGCAGATAAGCAGTATGACATTAATCGTGAGGAGAATGGTTTCTCATGGCGCAAAACAATTGTGTGCGATAAGTGCTTTCGCCAAATGAAGACAGAGGTGTTGTTTGATAGCCGTTACAACATCACACATCACGAGATAGACAAAGGAAGGTATGTGGATGCGTCTCAATTTGAGTCAGCATCTCCAATAAATACAACAAACGAACCATAAGGTCAGCTGACCTCATGATTCGTTTTGAAAATGGGATGGGGACTCTACTCGCTAACGTTTACGGACAACGGCCGTACTCATCGCTGTCATTGCAACAAGCACAACAATAACGGTCAGTTCGGCCGGGTTGCCAGCGACTTCGTTCGATAATTCAACACGCAATGGAATGCCATCACCTGAGGTTGCGGTACAAGATGCGCCTTCGCTCCATGCCAATGCCCACGCCGCGCCGATCCCCGGCTCGTATTCACGGCCAATCGAACACCAGCCTGCTACATCACAGGTGTAGTCGATCCCGTTGTGGTTAACGCCATCGCCATCCATGTAAGGATCGCCATCGGTGTACATCATGCACGATGATGTGCCGGGAGAAACGGGGGTTGAGTCGCCGCCATCACTGTCTATGACACAAGATGCGCCCTCGCTCCAAGCCTGTTCCCAC
>CALECP010000223.1 GCA_937949915.1 uncultured Anaerolineae bacterium | reverse complement strand
GGCGCACTCGCTTATGGCATGGGGCTGGAGTCCTGATCATTCATCAGTTTCTTCCTCAATGTTAGTCAGGTAGATGTATTTGCCATCATATTTACCAGTTACTCTAACCGTTCGCTTCCAGTAATTGTCCATAATATCATCAATTCCTTCCATCATCCGTATCTTGTATTGCTTTTTTTCTTTTGTTTCAAACGCGACAAAGTTGATAGGGGATGATTCCATATCGTCAACCCCCCCCACTTTCCCAACCACGTCAATATCGTCTAAATCACGCTGGTCTTTGATCTCCCCTGATTTTGGTAGAATGACACCGATTTCGTTTCGCGGCTGATCTATCTTTGCAGAATTATTTTGTGATATTAAACTAACGTGTGTGATGTTTGATCCATCTGGCGCAATATCCTTGACTAGAGTTACAAAGTTTGTGTAATACGCATCATTATTAATTCGGTTTCGCAACTCACCGTACTCACCAGAATAAAGCAGGTGCGCCCCCAAAACAATTTCATCAACTATTTGATACGCATCACTCACAAGAACACTACCTTGCACATCCTCTTTTTTGACCAATCGGTAGTTAATAGCAAAACTGCGTTGAGGCGACACAGAAACAAGGTGATGCTCAAAAAGCGAGTACATGCGGCCTTGCCTTCCACGGGTTTGGTATTCCCTACCCATAAATCGGGCAACTGTCCGATCTGATAATTTTTTGAGAGACTCCACTCTGTTTTTAAGTTCACGATAGGGAGTTTGCCCTACACCAATGGCATCACCCAGCAACGAAAGCAAAATATCAGACCCGCCAATTCCTGATCGGTACAAATTCACAGATTGCGCCTGTTTAATGTCGTCAATAACATCCAGAAAGTCTTTAAGCAATTTTGGCGACGGCTTGCCCGACATACCATGTCCCACTAATGAAAAAGCCTCATTGTACAAGCCTGCTTGCAACGCAAGTGACGCGGCACTTCTAAACAGTATTGATCTAGTTGGTTCTGCTCTGTCACTGTCAGGTACAAGAAAAGCCGCCTCTCGCTCATACTCTAAGGCTTCTGAAAACAGCTCGCCTGCTCTCTCGGCAGACTCAGACCCACCAAAATCCCGTAAGGCACTTGCCTCATAAGCAATGTCCATCGCTTGTTCGTGCAACTCTTTTACGGTTGTCATTTCTGCACTATCCTTGTGTGTGGCTGACCAAACTCGACAACTGCCACATAGCAGGGTAAGTCTTTATCAATGCCGACAGCCTTATTGAGCCTTTGAAGTTTTTTTCTGGCCGCACTTACGATTGTGTTTCCCTTTGTCTCCTTTCGTATTCCACGTATCTCCACATACGCATCCGCCTGATCAAAAATAAAGGTGTCCTCGTCAAAATCTTTTCTGCTAAGGACATAATCCACACGTGTCCCTTTGTAAGCCTCTCTGACTGCCGTATAGTCTGTGTATTCCTTGATCACCATCAGTGCAATTGCAGTTGCGCCATGCTCTGTTGTTTTTGTCTCGTTTCCATCATACCGATACGACCAAGTCCTAGTAACAGTATCGTTCCAGCAGACCGCACATGCGCCTTTTGCACCAAGCACTTTCAAGTCTAGGCGAACATTTGTCTTGTGTCCCCGAGTGTGCATACAGTACATACAACATTCAATGAGCAATCCTGCTCCACGTTTGCTTATCACAGGTATACCCATGTGCAAATCATCCAAATTTAGTGATTTAGAATTATTTACCGATTTTGACATTCTTTCCCCTTTAACTGTAACTTACAATGAGGGGATTTTATGTGAAAACAATGCACTAAACCATAGAAACTTCGTTTCATGTGCATCGCGTACACACTAGAACATTAATACAAGTCAACCCCTGCCGTCAACAGGAAAATGGAGTTATTCACCTTATAATTTTGGGATGCGTTACTATCACGAAGAAATCAGGGATTATGTCCAAAACTTACAGTAAGGGGATAATCGCCTTTCATTAAACTCAATGTCAAAGCATATTGTATTCGCTATGCTTCGGCTAGTAAACATGCACACCATCATCATCGGCGCAGGCATTGGCGGATTGACGGCCGCCGCCCTCCTGCTCAACGCCGGACACCAAGTAACCGTCCTCGAATCGCAAATTTATCCCGGCGGATGCGCTGGCACATTTACCTACCAGGGGTATCGCTTCGATGCAGGCGCAACACTGGCAGGCGGCTTTGCCCCCGGCGGGCCACACGCCCAGCTTGCCGACATCATCGGTCTCGAATGGCCGATCACGCCCGTGCATCCCATCGCGTGGACAGTCCATTTGCCCGACGGCCGCGCCGTCCATCAATACACCGACATGGCCGCATGGCGCACCGAACGCCAACGCGCCTTCCCCGGCTCAGAACGCTTTTGGCGCACCCAAGAAAAGTTAGCTGACGCATCCTGGGATGTCTCTACCCGGCCGTTCCCCTGGCCGCCCAGCGACGTGCGCGACCTGCTCACGCTCGGTCTCGCCGTGCGCCCCAAAACGCTCCCCGCGCTCCCTCACCTCACGCGCACCATCGGGCAAATAATGCCCCAGCACGACCCGATGCTCACCACATTTGTCAATGCCAATCTGTTGATCTCGGCACAAACAACGGCCGATCACGCCAACGCACTTTATGGCAGCGCGGCACTCGAATTGCCCCGGCGCGGGGTCAATCACATCCAGGGCGGCATTGGGTCATTGGCAGACAGTTTGGTGAAATGGCTTGAGCGCAAGGGTGGGTCTGTGCGTTTTCGGCAAACAGTCGATCAAGTTACGGTTGAAAATGGGCGTGTCACGGCCGTCAAGACCAATCTCACGCGCCGCAACACCAAAAGCCGCCTCACCCTGCCGTGTGACAACCTGATCGCCAATCTCACCCCCTGGTCACTCGCCAATTTACTCGGTGACGCAGTCCCATCCAGCCTACAGCGCGAAACGGCCGCACGGGACGCAACATGGGGCGCGTTCATGCTCTTCCTCGGCCTCCGCGCCGACAAGCTGCCCTCCGACATCGCCGGACACCACCAAATTATCGACGACCACACCCGGCCGTTGGGCGAAACAAACTCGATCTTTGTCTCGATGAGCGATCCGGCCGATCCCACCCGTGCGCCAGACGGCATGAGAGCGGTCAACATTTCGACGCACACCGAAGTGGGGCAATGGTGGACGCTTCACAAGGCGGTCGATGACGGCGCAGCCTATCACGCTCGGCGCGATCAATATGTCGAAAATATGCTTGCGCTTGCTGAACGTGCCATCCCCGGCTTCCGCGACGCGATTGAGCTATGCCTGCCAGCCACCCCCGTCACCTACGAACAGTGGACAGGGCGGCCGCAAGGGATGGTGGGCGGTTTTGCCCAGAAAAGCATCTTCAAGGCGCGGGGCCCAGAGACAGGGATCAAAAATTGTTGGCTTGTCGGTGACAGTGTGTTTCCGGGGCAATCGACGGCCGGAGTGACACTCGGCGGTTTGCGTGTCGCCCGTGATGTCCTGCGCCGTTAGCCAAACATCGGGATTTGTGGCTCGGCATCCCCATCTGGCACACGATCTAGCCCCACCATTTTGTCGATGATCATATTTTGGTAGCGGTGCAGGGGTTCTTCAAAGTGATAACACATCCGGCCGCCCCGGTACGGCCGCATTCCCAGCCCATCTTGCACCCGCTCTACGATGTCGATGTCTTGCTCGTTGATCAGTGACCAAAATGAAGCCAATTGGTCGATCTCTGTCTCGGCCGTCTCGCTGGTCAGCGATTCAGGATGGCACAAAATGTATGTTTGCTCCAATGTGCGGGCGTGTCCGTCCGGCCGGGTGATCATCACAAACGCATGGTTGGGCATCACATTGAGCGCCACATTGGGAAACAGCCAAATAAACCGCGCACTCTCCTGCTCACGCTCTGATAAACCTGCCATCGGGGGCAATCCTAGCCAACTGCCCTCGTCCCCCTGCGAGATCGGCCACGTTGTCATGCCGGTGTACATCCCTTTGCCCTGCCAACGATAATGGTCTTCCATACGGGACACTTTGATCAATTCGGGATGCACCCAGGGGAGATGGTAATACTCCATAAAGTTCTCGCCCACCAGCTTGTAATTGGCTTTGAACTCGAACGGGATTTCGCGGACGACCTGCCACTCGTGCAGCCGATAGTTGGCAAATCGCGCTGGCAAATCGCCCAACGCATCGGCCAATGGCGTAGCGTTTTCGTTCAGGTTGACGAAGATCAAGAAGCCCCAACTTTCGACTTGTACCGGGAACAAACCGTAGTCGGCGCGGTCAAATTTATCGACCCCACCCATGTCGAAAATACCTTGCTGGTCGGCCGGAATATCTGATCCCTCAAAGAGCGGTGTCCCGATACACGCACCATCCAAATTGTATGCCCAACTGTGATAGGGGCAGCGAATACGGCTCGCTTTGAGGGCGGAGCAACCCGCGTCCAACATCCGTACCCCGCGATGGCGGCATACATTATAGAAGCCGCGCAGTTCCCCCGCTTTGTTGCGCGTGATGATGATCGATTGCCCCGCCACATCGACGACGAGCGCATCACCGGGCTTGCTTACTTGGGACGTGCAGCCCACTGTGACCCAGCTATTGCCAAAGACACGCTCCTGCTCGATAGCGTAAAAGGCGGCCGATGTGTACGCTTCGGGAATGATCGTCAGAGCGGCTTCGACGGGGGCGCGGGTGTATTTGTATGTCTCTTCGCGGGTGAAGTCGGCCGCGTCAAAACGGTTTGGATACAGTTGATCATACGGGGTGTTTGGTGCGGATGTCATTATACATTTCTCCATAAAAGCGTGGGTTGTAAGAACACGATGTATCGTGTCCAATTGGTATCAAGCTAAGGCGAAAATCGGTCGAATCTGTACATCATCGGCGATTTGTTGCACCGGTCTCGCCCGGTGTTGAAATACACGGGCTGTCAGTGCGCCTGACGGCGCTGCGAAAAACCCGTTTCAAACGGGTTTCAGTCGGCGTAGCAGCCGGTTTCAACCGGAGCGGTAACGAGTAAAACGCTCGGCTTGGTATGTATGGGGACACGATTCATCGTGTCCCCATAATGGGCTATCCAGTAGGTAAGGGAGAAGAGAGCGGCTTGATGTATTCCAGCTGGGCCGGTTGCGGCCGATAGCCTAGCTGCATGTTGAGTGCATACATCGGGTTGTTCTCCTCATTGTCTGTCTCAATCGTCGTGTACCCGCTCGCTTGCGCCCACTGACTGCCCACTACTTTGAGCGCAGTTGCGATCCCTTTGCAACGATAATCGCGTAGTGTTCCAGTCAGCCCTTGCTCAATAAAATCCGGCCGCGCAAGGTCTTTGAGCAGAAAAGACAAACCGACCCAACGCTCCCCATCCAATGCCACAAAGTACGCATCGTGGATTAGGGTTGGATACGCTTCAAAGCGGGGCAGCCATTCCTCGTATGTTGACCATACATGCGGTTCAGGAGATGGTACATCTTCGGCAATCGTATTGACGAGCGGGTGCAGTTTCTTGCCCCATTCGGGATCGTGCGCTTTCAGGTCTGTCAGCGTGCGGATGGTGTATCCGGCCGCCTCAAAACGTGCTACCTTCTCTGCAAATGCGGCCGCATCAAACGTCGTCAAATCGAGATGGCTGAACGGATAGCGCATCGCATAAGCGAATTGCTGCTTTTCAGCAAAGCGGATACCTGCGGCATGGTTTTCCTTGAGGTATGTGTAGAAGTAAGTCGGATCATAGACTGCCACGGCCGCCATCAACCCATCATACAGAGCTGTGCCAATGCCCCGGCCGCGATAATCTGGCATTACTTGTACTTTGACCATAAATTTGCCCGGCCGATATGACCACGACTGCTGTAAATAATACGCTTCGCCCACCGCCACACCATCGACAATGGCCAGCAAACGGCCGAGCTTATATTTTTCTGTCCGTTCAGCGTCATCTTGACGCGCATTTGCCTCCACATGGGGCTGCTCCGGGTAGACAGCATTATGAATGGCCGTGACGGCCGCATAATCGTAATCGCTGCCATCAAATGGCCGAATAATCATGCAAAATCCTTGCGGAACGTCATCCACGCAGGCTGTGGCTTAAAACCAAGCTGCATGTTGATGTCATACATTGGGTTTGTCTCTTCGTTTTCTGTCGTGATGCGCTTGATGCCATTTTGCCTCGCGTAATCAATCGCATGTAATTTGAGCGCCTTTGCCAATCCGCGCCGACGGTACGGCCGATCCACACCCGTCCATCCCGTATTGAGCAAATCAAGGTTGTTGTGGTTTGGCCAAAGCTGACTAAACCCAGCATATTGCTCACCATCGACCGCCACAAACCAGCAATGGGGCGAAAAACTGGGCGATTCGAGCGTGTCTTTTACATACTCTTCAAACGGTGTTTTGGTCGGCGTGTCGGGACTCGGCTCATCTTGTGAAAATACCCAATCGAGTTCATACAGTTTGTGCTGCCAATCGGGATCGGCCGTCATCAACTCACGCACCGTCGTAAACCGAATCCCCTCACGTTGTAATTTTTCGAGCAAGGGAGCAAAGCGCGGCCGATCAAACGTCTCAACCTGTAATTCGGAGCGCGGGCCGCGTGAGATCAAGCGATACCCTTCGCGCTCAACAATTTTCAGTGCGCCCGGCTTGTCTTCACGGCTGTCGATGACCACACTAGCAACCTTTCTCTCCCTCTGCAAAATACCGAGAACATGATGATAGGCGGCCGTGCCAATCCCTTGTTGCTGGTGGTCAGGATGCACTGTTCCACCCATGTGGTATTGATCGACCTCCGTGTTCCACCATACTTCGTTATAGCCACAAGAGCCGATAATCTGCCCATCTTTCTCAATCGCCAGCCGGTTCCAATAATACTTTTTCGGCCGCACACGATCATGGTACTTCCACTCTTGTATCCGATTGCCACTATCCGGCCACGCCGCGAGATGACAGGCTACCACGTTTTCATAATCGCTATCGCTTTCATAATCGAATTGTCTAAAGTTCAGCATCTTTCACTTCCTTTTTGTATCCTAAAATAGCAGGGGCAGGTTGAAAGCCCAATCGCATGTTGATGTCATACATCGGGTTCGTCTCAAAATTATCCGACTCGATTTGGGTTGCCCCCACTTGTTGCGCCCACGCAATCGTGCGTAATTTGATCGCCGTCGCAATCCCTTTTTGACGATACGGCCGATCTACGCCCGTCCACCCCTGCTGCAAATGGGCGGGATGCCCCAAATTGCGCCACAATTGGCTAAATCCGACAAAGCGATCCCCGTCGGTAGCAACAAAATAGCCATCCGCTTCAAAAGCAGGCCCTTGCGTATTCTCTTTGATAAATTCATCAAGCGACTTCACTTTTCCCGGTGTCGGCCCTGGCTCATCTTGCACAACCACACCGTACAGCGTCCACAATTTACGCGCCCAATCAGGATCGCTCTCCATCAATTGTGCGAGCGTCTTGATCACAATGCCCTGCGCTGTCATCCGTTCTGGATAACGGGCAAACGGCGCATGATCAAACGCCTGGACATCGAGCAACGAGCGTGGATAACGTGCCTCGCGCACATAGCCCCGTTTCTCCAAAAAGCGTATGCTTGCCGCTTTGTCATCTCGCGTATCGCATATCAGCACGGCCGGTTGTTTCTCACGCCGCAGCACATCCATAATATATTGGTAGGTGGCCCGGCCGATACCGCGCCGCTGCCAATCGGGATGCACGTTGATATAGAAAAGATATTCATCTGGCGTAGCACTCCATGCCGTTTCCATATACGCAGCAAACCCCACAACCGCATCCTCTTCTTCTATCATCAACCGTTGAAAATAACGGTCGGCCGGACGTACTTTGTCTCTATATCGAAATGAGTCCTCAGTCGGATACTGATCCGGCCATACGGCCGCCTCGATCTGAGTAACGGCCGCATAATCGCGGTCTGTTGGTGTAAAAAGTCTAATTGTTGGCATACGTTTTCCTTTATTAGCTAGTCAGCCGGTCAGCACTTCAGCCGGTCAGCAAAGAGAAGAAGGCTGGCAAGCCAGCCTCTTAGCTGACTAGCCTCTTAGCTGACTAGCCTCTTAGCTGACTAGCCTCTTAGCTGACTAGCCTCTTAGCTGACTAGCCTCTTAGCTGACTAGCTCCTCATCGCCCCGTCTGCACATTGCCGCTGGTGGACGATGCCGCCGCATTGTTTGTGCCAGGGTTTGGTTTCGGTCTGCTGGTGCTAACGGCCGTCAATGTCACGGTGTTTGCACGGGAACGGGTTTGTGCTTGTATTTTTGTGTTCATGTTTGCCTCACTATCTTCTGATACGTTAGCCACGCTGGTAATGATCTGAATCCTAATTTCACATTAAGCGCGTACATCGGATTATGCTCTTCGTTGTCTGTCTCAATCGCTGTTGCCCCATACGCTTTGGCAAAGGCGATAATGCGTAATTTGAGCGCGGTGGCAATCCCTTTGCGTCGCCAATCGCGGTCAACGCCAGTCAAGCCCGTCCATAGCTTGTCCGGTATCCCTTCACTCGTATAGACGTAGCTCAGACCGATATACTTTCCGGCCGCATCGACAGCCACAATGTAGCCATCCCGTTCGATATTGGGAGCTTCCAATTCCTGTTTGCGCCACTGCTCAAACGGTATCTGCTTTTTCTCGCCCACGCCCGGTACATCTTGTCTGATAAGCCAACGCAATGCCCACGTTTTTTGTTCCCAATCGGCATCGATCTCGGCCAACTCCGTTAACGAATACAGTTTGACCCCGGCCGCGGCTACTGTTTGCTCCACATTGCGGAAGCCGCTCTCGTCAAATTGGGTGACATCAAGCTCTGACGATAACTCACGCAATTTGCACGTAAAGCCGTGATCTTCCAAGAAGCGTACCGAGCGTGGATAATCTTCTCTGACATAAGTCAGCAAGCTAGCAGGGTTATAAGTGTCTAACGCATCCATCACCTCGTTATAGAGCTGCTTGCCCAGCCCTTGCCCCTGATAGGCGGGATGCACGGCTACCCACAGATACCAGTCGTCTTTTTCGCTCGACCAGTATTGCTCTAGGTAACGGCCGTGTCCCACCGGACGGCCGTCTACCTCCAGCAAAAAATGCTGCCGACGGTAATCGGCTCTGTTTTCAATCTCGTGTCGCTGCTCGGCGGCCGTCTCAAAATCCTGCGGAAACACCGCACGGTCAATCGTCTCCAACGCCAAATAATCGTCTGCACTGTTGTAATCAAAAGGTCGAATGTTCATGGTTCTCCGATAATCGTCTTTATTTTCTGATAAATAGATACGCAACAACATTCACACTACCCCTCACAGTGTTTGTGTTGCGTCCATCAGTTGCGTTTGATCGGGAGACACAAAAAAAGCCGTGAGGTTCGTACACGCTCACGGCTTGAAGTTCAAATAGAAATCATCGTCGTTAAGCGCATATTTGGGAAAAATATTCATTTCCAAGTTCACTATGTAGAATAAATAGAACCATTTGCGCTTACCTCCGCATTAAAAAGTTTTGTGATTTCGTGCGTCATCGTATCAGACGCACCAGAGGATGTCAAGAAAAATTGCAAGCGTATTTTATAATCAACCGTTGACAGCACCATCACTCTTTTTGTATGATGTAAACTGATTGTGAAATAATGCACAATTGGCATGAAGAACAATTTACGCGCCCCAGCCCTGTGCGGGTCGCTCCCCGGAGGTTTGTTTTGGCAACGCTGACCACACACCCTATTGCGCCCCCCAAACGCAGTGACAGTAAATGGATGATGGGAGATGCCTCCCGTTATTTTGATGACCCTATCAGTTTTCTAAAAGAATCTGTCCAGCTTGCACCCGTTATGTCGATGCGGCTGGGCTATGTTTCGTTCTACCTTGTGAATGATCCTGACATTGCCCAATACGTTTTACAAAAGAAGAATGCCAACTACCTGAAAGAACCGCATTTGATGAGCGTGATCGAGGCGGGTGGTGACGAAAACCTGTTTACAACAGATGGTGAGGAGTGGTTGTGGCGGCGACGGATGATGCAGCCTGCTTTTCATCGTAAACAGATCGCGCAGCTTGGCGACGCGATTGCGGATGAGACACGCCAGATGCTGGCGACGTGGCAGGCGGGGCAGCAGGTAGGCATGGTCGAGGCGATGAAACTGTTGACGATGTATGTGATCGGCCGCACCATGTACAACGTCGATTTCAAAACGGACATCAACGGCCTGCATGACGCATATCGCACGATGGCCGAGACGATTGGCAAACGGCTGCAACGCACCATTCCCCTGCCGTATTGGCTGCCCACAACGGAGAATAGAGCGTACACGGCCGCGCTCGAAACAATCCGCGCCACGCTTACCCCGATCATCGAAGCACGCCGCTACAGCACCGAGCCACAATATGACTTGCTCGATATGCTATTAGCCGCCAAGCTAGAGAATAGCAACAAGCAATTTACCGACACTGAACTGATCGCTGAAATGTCGGCTATCGTATTTGCAGGGCATGAAACAACGGCCGTGACACTCACTTGGATATTTGCCTTGCTCGCCAAGCATCCAGAGGTAGAGGCGAAATTGTTGGCAGAATTTGACCGTGTATTGGACGGCCGTGACCCAACGATGGCCGATGTCCCCAACCTGACCTACACCACACAAGTGATCGACGAAACGTTGCGCCTTTATCCTCCCGCTTTTGCCACTTCACGACACGCGGCCGCGGCCGATCAGCTTGGCGACTATGCGATTGAGGCAAAGAAAGCAGTGCTGATCAACATTATTGGGATGCAGAATAACCCGCGCTACTGGGACGCGCCCGAACAATTTAACCCAGACCGCTTTGCCCCCGAAAAAGCGAAAGAGCGACACAAATATCTGTTTATGCCATTCCTCAATGGGCCGCGTAAATGTATTGGCGAGCCATTGGCACGGTCAGAAATGGCAATTATTTTGCCCATGATCTTGCGCCGTTTCCGCCTCACACTCCCATCCCCACAAACGACACTCGCGCATGACGTGCGATTTGTCATGGAGCCGAGAGGCGCAATGACAATGCTGTTATCTGATAGATGAGAGAGCAATCATCTTTGTTTGGTGGCAAATTGAGCTTTCTTTGAGAAAAATGTAATAGATTTAACATAGTTAGGGTGATCTGGTTAGCACTGTAAGATGATTTTTCAAAGTATCATCCTTCCGATTCGTTCTATCTATTAAAAATTCCCTTACATCTCCTTCTGCTCCATGAGTCTTGCCTCCCAAGCAAGGCTCATTTTTTTTTGCCATCGTGGTTTATGAGAACCAAATGAGTGAGTGTATTCTGTGTGACTATTCTGATTATTGGTTGTCTATATTGCTACAACATCATAAATTGTTAAGTCATTGAACTTTTATTCTCCTCCCGACTTACCAACCAGTAGACCCGATAGCTCCCGCTATTGGGTTTACTACTTTTTGCCCCCTTTGCACAACCTTTTCCCCATACATTGGAATAATCACATTACATAATCAATTGCGGCTGACGAATGCGATCTAGGCGGAAGGTGCGTTGCTCTTCGCGCAATTCGCACCATGCGACGACATACGCATGTTTTTTGAACTGCGTGAGATAGCGCGGCCGGATGATGCGGGTTGTGATTTCGTCACCGCTTGCGTAAACGATTTGGATGCGCTGCTGCTGGGTGAGTGCGGTGTCTAATGGGGCGGACAGCACGGCCGATGGCACGGAGGGCGTGTAGACAGCGCCGCCCTGGGCGTGGAGCAAATCTCCGGCCGTTTGCATATTGCTTGTCTTACCCAACTGTTGCACCATGCGCTTGAGAACTTCGGTCGTCATTTCGACATCATTGAGCGCACGATGCGCTCGGCCGACACGCACTCCCAATAAGCGTGCGATATGCGAGAGATTGTTTTTGTCGAAAGTGAAGTAGCCACGTGCTAACTTGAGCGTATCGAGCCAGGGATTGGGCAGGATGGGTGTGCCAATTGCGGCCGGATCGTAATGTCCTGCCAGCCGTAATTCGACCCCGATAAAACCGGCATCAAACGGGGCGTTATGCGCGACAATGATTGCGCCATCGACCAATTCCAACAATTGAGCGGCGATAGTGGCGAATATCGGTTTGTCTGCCAAATCTGTATCGGTGATGCCATTGACGGCCGATGCGCCGGGATCCATCAGCCGTTCCGGGTTGAGCAATTGAGATATTTGGGCGACAGGTTGCCAATTTTCGTAGCGCACGGCCGCTAGTTCGGCGATGCGATGTCCCGCCCACGCATGGAGGCCGGTCGTCTCTGTATCGAGAACAACAACAGGCAGTTGGTCTAATGTTTTATCTTCATCAAATATGGGCAAAATCATAGGCGAAATGATACGCTGATTGCGGCCGAAAGGCACATGCCTGATCACAGTGCCAATTTACTGAACGGATTGTTGCGTCGGTTGCAGGCAATCGGAGTCAATTGTGTTACATCGTGGACAAAATGTTGATCTGAGACTTAAGAAGTCTAGTTACAATCACCCTTCACACCAAAAATCTCTGCAACTGTCACGCTGAAATTGGGCAGCACACTCTCACACGTCAACACATCACCCACCGCCAGTAATTCAATCTCATTGACTGCTGTGTAGACGGCGATCTCCTTGTGCGCTGGGTCAACAATCCAGACAATCAGTGTGCCAATATCAAAGTATTCGATCAGTTTTTGGCGCATTTCGTCGTTGGTGTTGCTCGGAGAAAGCACCTCCACGATCAACTCTGGTGCAACGGTCAGAAATCCATCCTCGTCTGCATCTTGCAGTCGGCCGTGGGAGATAAATGCGCCATCGGCCGCACGAACAGTATCGGGGTTGCGGCGTGTGTAGATGCCGATTTCGCCACCATGCACTTCACCCAAGTCGTGCTTCAAATTGAAGAATGTCAACAAGGAAACGATTAGCATGGCAATGCGGCTGTGTGGTCTTCCAATTGGCATATAGTAGTGGATTCTCCCTTCGATCAGTTCGGTACGGCCGAGATCGCCCATCGCAGCCAACATTTCCCCTGTGATCTGCCCATCAAATTTGCTGAATGGATTATTGCGTCGCCGCAGTTCAAGCATCATAGTCGCATTATACAATATAGATCGTCATTTTGTAGAGCCTGCCACATAGTCAAGATTGCAAGACACAACGTTCTTAAAAACCATTATCGAAAATACGCTATAATCGGCACTGTCATGGAACAATTCAAAAAAGATCTACAACTTTGGTACGGTCGACTAGAGCGACGCGGCAAGCTGGTCGTGTTTCTTGCCGTCATTGCCCTCATTTGGCTGATTGCGCGAATCGTCCTCGCTATTGCTGGCGTTTCGTTAGGCCTCGGTATTTTCGGCATCATTCTCAATATCCTCGCTATCATTTTGATCTCATTGGTGATCACCCAATTTATCATCATCCGTAATATGATGCGTGATGCCCGTAGCACGTACAAAGAGATGGCGATGCGCGGCAAACGGGGTGGCAATCCGATGGAGAATATCGCGGGGAATCGCAACGCGGGTAGCTTGCGGAAACGTGGGGGGAATAATTCGATGGCGGCCGTGTCGGCGATGACAGGCATTAGCCAAAGCATGATAGACAAGCAGTATCGGCCGCAAGTGGTCGGTGGCAAGCCTACAGTTATCGAAGATTGGATGGCGATTGAAGAACCGGGCATGTACGCGCTGGTAAGCGCCCCCAAAGCAAAAGTTGAGATTATCGAAGCGACCGCGCTGGGCGGCGGCTATTTTGTGGGTAAATACAGCGAAGGTGTGCTGAAAGAGCGCACTTTGATGATGCACCGTGGCACAGGCGAACCGTTGCGCTTCCAAACAATTCGCCACGCGAAAAAAGCGCTAGCTGGCAAATCGAACCCGGGCAAAAAACGTCAAACAAAAAAGAAGAAACGCAGAAAATAATCTGCCTATACCCGTTACCTGTTTGCGAATCCTCATGATCGCCACTGTGCCGTATTTTGCACAACGTGGCACACCGATCAGCGTCTATCATCGCCTGAAAGCATTATCGCATTTGGGGCATGAGGTTGATTTGCTTACCTACCCGGTGGGGCAAGATATACCGATGCCGGGGGTGACGATCCGACGCACGGCCGGGATTCCAGGCATTCGCCGCATTGCGATTGGCCCATCCAAGCGCAAACTATTATTCGATTGGCTCGTTTTTGTAAAGGCGGCACGGCTGCTGGCAACGCGGCAGTACGATGTGGTGCATACGCATGAGGAAGCGGCGTACTTTGGGGGCTGGCTCGGCCGTTTGTTTGGCGTACCGCATTTGTATGATATGCACTCCAGTTTACCCCGGCAGCTAACCGGGTTTGGCTTTCGGAAAGGCGGCTTGCCTGTCCGCATTTTCAAATGGCTGGAACGGCGCACTATCACCCGTTGCGATGCGTTGATCACGATTGATCCAGAGCTAGATGCGTATGCACGACGTATTGCTCCGGCCGTCAA
The DNA here is from genome assembly GCA_937949915.1 of uncultured Anaerolineae bacterium. Classification (GTDB taxonomy): domain Bacteria; phylum Chloroflexota; class Anaerolineae; order Promineifilales; family Promineifilaceae; genus CALECP01. Next base: position 8,703 of record CALECP010000223.1, on the reverse strand, counting down.
TGGCATGATGATCGAGAATATCCCGATTGCGTATGATGATTTGCCAGACGGCCGTATTTTGCCCGAAACATTGCTGGCACAACATAACATAAGCGGCCGCAAATTGGTCATTTATACCGGCAATTTTATTCCGTATCAGGGGGTTGATCTGATGCTGGAGAGTGCGATTGCGGTGGCAAAAGCACACCCTGATGTCTGCTTTGTGTTGGTGGGGGGCAAACGGCAAGAGGTAGCGGCCAAACGACGGTGGGCGGCGCAAAACGGGCTGCAAGATCATGTTGTTTTCACGGGGACGGTCGGGCTGGCAGAGGCGTTGGCGTGGACGGAGGCGGCCGACATTCTCGTCTCACCCCGTATCGAGGGGACAAGTGTACCGCTCAAAATCTACAGTTATATGCAAGCTGGAAAACCGATTATCGCCACGCAACTCCGCGCCCATACGCTGGTGCTAGACGAGAGCAATGCGCTACTGGTTGCTGTGGATGAAGCGGAGATGGCGGCCGGGATCGGCCGTTTGTTAGCTGATAGTGCATTGCGTCAACGGCTGGGGGCGGCCGCGCACTGGACGGCCGAGGTGAAATACAATTTTGAACTGTATGCGTCAAAGGTCGGCCGTTTGTATCAATCTATTCCTATACAAAATGAAACGCAAAAGGTGTAAGGACGATACAAATATCGCTATACTGCCCCTAGTATGATCAAAAAATGGTTGCTTGTGTTCATTGTTTGTGGCGTTGGGATCGGTGCGTATGCGTGGTGGCGGGGTCAATCTGCTCCGGCCGCGTCTGTCGCTAATGTTGTGTCGTTGCTCTCCGAGCCTGCTGCGGCCGGGTTTGCGCGGGCCACTGTGCCAAATGATATTCAGTTCCCGCGTGACTACGGCGCACACCCCGATTATCAGACCGAATGGTGGTATTACACCGGTAATTTAGAGACGAATAGCGGCCGCGAGTTTGGCTTTCAGTACACTATTTTTCGTCGCGCCATCAATCCATTGACGGACGAACCTGAAACAGAATCGGCATGGCGCACCAATCAAATCTATCTGGTGCATTTTACGATTAGCGACATCGAAACAGGCAACTTTTATCATACAGAACGGTATGCGCGGGGTGCGGCCGATTTGGCTGGCGCACAGGCTGATCCCTACCGGGTATGGGTAGAGGATTGGTCGATAGCGGCACAGGAAGACGGCCGGGTGCGACTGACGGCCGATGCTGGCACACATGCGCTTGCACTCGATCTGACGCAAACGCTGCCGCCGATTTTGCATGGCGATGGTGGTCTGAGCGCGAAAAGCCTGGAACCGGGCAACGCCAGTTACTACTATTCGCAAGTGCAGCAGCAAGCGCTTGGCACAGTGACGATAGAGGGCGAACGATACGAGGTGACGGGTAAAGCGTGGAAGGATCACGAATACAGTACGAGCGTTTTGAGCGATGGCGCGGTGGGATGGGATTGGTTTTCGTTACAGTTTGATGATGGCAGCGCATTGATGCTGTTCCAAATTCGTCAACCGGACGGCCGTATCGAACCGGCGAGCAGTGGCACATTTATCAACCCGGATGGCTCAACGGTTGCCCTGAAACGGGATGATTGGACGCTGGCGATGACAGATACGTGGCGCAGCCCCGACACGGCCGCGCAGTACCCGGTGGCATGGCAATTGGCGATTCCCAAAATAGAGATGACGATAGACGGCCGTGCCAAAATGAACAACCAAGAGTTGGTGCTTAATTCGGCCGCGTATTGGGAAGGGGCTGTTCAGTTTGCAGGGGAACGAGCGGGAGAAGATGTTTCGGCCGTGGGCTATATTGAAATGACTGGTTATGCAGAGTAGAGACGCACCGTCGGTGCGTCTCTCTTGAGAGAAAACGAGACGTAAAATCTTACGTCTCTACAACTTTTTATGCCGTCTCTGTGGTGAAAACCTTCAAAGTTGCAATTGCTTGATCGCTGGACAGAGACGCACCATCGGTGCGCCTCTACAGAAAATGGTAGAAAACACAAAATTTCTAGTTGTTTCCGCTTCTACCCGATGGTATACTCCCTTCCTCAGCCCACAAATGTGGGTTGTTGTTTGTCTGAATACTGTTAGGAGTCAGCCATGTCTGATGTATTGATGAAGGCGTTTGATGCGCCCACACGAGAAGATTTACCTGAAATTCGCATTGGCGATAGTGTTACCGTTTACGTGAAAGTAAATGTGGGACAGAAAAACGAGCGCGTCCAAATGGTGCGTGGCTTGGTAATTGCAAAAGGCGGTTACAATAATAACGAGCATTTTACTGTGCGCCGTATCGCGCCCGGTGGCATTGGGGTCGAATTGACCTATCTTGTCCGTTCACCGCGTATCGAGTCGATCAAAGTGCAACGCCATGCTCATGTGCGCCGTGCCAAGCTGTATTACATGCGCGGCCGGACTGGTAAATCTGCCCGTCTCAAAGAAAAGCGATACTGAAAGAGGGAATGTTGAAAGTTAGCAGGTTAAAAAATTTGGTTGCAAGCGGCATACCGACTTTCTAACCTTAAACTTTTCAACTTTCTTAACCCTTCTTTGCTTTAATAACAATTTATAAAAGGATGATAGCTGTTGCTGTCATCCTTTTTTGCGTTTTGATATACTTGTCAGATGGCACGTTACCCTTTGATCGGCATTACCGCTTACGAAACCGTTATTCACCAGCATCCCACGATGCGAATGGCTGGGGCTGTCTCTGAATATAAAGATGCTATTCTAGCGGCCGGAGGGCTGCCTGTTCTCATTCCCCAAAACCTTGATGATGACCAATTAGATGATCTGTTTGAGAAGCTGGATGGTATTTTACTGCCCGGTGGTGGCGATATTAATCCTGACTGTTATCAGCAATCGGCGCACGAAACGACGATGCGGATCGATGATAAGCGCGATGATTTTGAGATTCGGCTGACGCGCCGCGCTGTCGATGCGGATAAACCGTTGCTGGCGATTTGTCGTGGGCATCAGGTGCTGAATGTTGCGCTGGGCGGTACGCTCTGGCAAAACGTTGAAACACAGTTGCCGAATGCTGTCCCGCACGATTTTTATGCGCGGGGTGCGGAATGGACGCATTTGCCGCATACGGTGCGTGTCGCGGCCGGATCGAAGTTGGCTTCGCTGCTGGGGACGCTGGAGACCGAGGTGAACAGTTTTCACCATCAAGCGATCCAGACGGTGGGCGAAGGGCTGACAGTGACGGCGTACTCGCCCGATGAGTCGGTGGAAGCGATAGAGCTGCCGGGACATCGGTTTGCGGTGGGTGTGCAATGGCATCCTGAGCATCTGACGGCGTGTGTGCCAGCGATGCAGGGCTTGTTTCGCGGTTTGATCGAGGCGATTTGATGGGTGATGCACGGCCGATTGGCGTTTTTGATTCTGGTGTCGGCGGTTTGTCGGTGTTGCGGCATCTTGTCCACGCGCTGCCCAATGAGAACGTTGTCTATATCGCCGATCAGGCGCATGTGCCGTATGGCGAACAATCGGCCGCAACGATACAAGCGTATGCACAAGCCATTTCCCAAATTTTGTTGGCACATGATTGCAAGCTGATCGTGGTTGCATGTAATACGGCAACGGCCGCGGCGATTCACGCTTTGCGCGCGTTGTACCCACATATCCCGTTTGTGGGGATGGAACCGGCCGTTAAACCGGGTGCATTGGCGACGCGCACAGGTGTTGTCGGTATTTTGGCGACGGCCGGGACATTTGAAAGTCAAAAGTATGCGGCTCTGATGGAGCGATACGCGAGTGACGTGACAGTGCTGCAAAATTCATGCGCGGGCTTGGTCGCATTGATCGAGGCAGGCGATTTGGTGGCGGCGCGGCCGTTGCTGGCGCGTGTGCTGCGACCGATGCTGGCGGCCGGTGTTGATACGCTTGTGCTGGGCTGCACGCATTACCCATTTGTGCGCGATATTATCGTTGAATTGGCGGGTGCTGGGGTCACGATCATCGATCCTGCTCCGGCCGTGGTGCGGCAGGTGCGTCGTGTGCTGGCAAATCGTGGTCTGCTGGCGGCCGGATCGCACACAGGGCAGCTTGTGCTGCTGACAACGGGGCAACCCGAACAATTATTTGAACAAACGCTCATGTTATTGGGCTGTAACAAGCCTGTCGAACAGGCACAGACTGTTATGGTCTGTTGATGCTGGAGGTTTTTAGTGAAGTTTGGCGACGCATTTCGATTTAGAAACAAAGACAAAAATTGGTTTAACAAGCTGATGATCGGCACAGGCTTTTATGGGCTGGCATCGCTTTTGGGCTTTCCAATTGTTTTTTTGTATGGTTACGGCATTCGTATCGTCCGCAATGTATTGGGCGGCGAGAGTGCATTGCCTGAGTGGGACAATTATGGTAATATGGCGAAAGACGGCTTTCGCTTCCTGCTGGCGCAAATCGTCTGGTTGCTCCCGGTGTTCTTTCTGATTCCCGTTTTTGGCAATTCGCTCACGATGTTTGGTGAGATGACGGCATTCTCGTGGATGATCTTGGCGGTGATGGGTGCGATTGGGGTGGTTAATGTATTTGCTGTGCCAGGGATGGCGTTGCAGATAGCGAAAGAGGGAACGCTGGGATCGGCGTTGCGTTTTGGGGATGTATTGGGCTTTGCGCGGCGTAACTTGGGTAAAATTTTCAAGGTGTATTTGGCGTATTTTGCGGCCGCTATGGCACTCGCTTTTGTGGCGGGGATGTCGTTCTTCACCATTATCGGGCCTGTTTTGCTGGCGCTGGCCGGTGTTCCGTGGTTGCTGGCTTCGCTGTTCAATATGTTTGGGCAGGTGGGGGCAGAGGATTATGGTGTGCCGGGTGAATTGCGCGTCTTGACCGATGGCGAAGAGGATATTGTGATCGTGCGGCCGACTGCGGCCGAGGCTGAATATATCGAAGTGGAAGAAGTAGAAGCAGACAAAAGCGAACAACTCAAAATCGACGACGACATTAATTGGTTATAAATCACGGTGCGGGATTAATCCCGCACCTGTCTGGCAGAAAACCCGTTAAAAACGGGTTTTCCCCAATGCGCCGCAAGGCGCACAAACAGCCCGTGTGCTTCAGCTCCGGGCGAAACGGAAGCAGCAATTTGTCCATCGCATCACCCTTCGCTGGCTCTCGCCTCTTTCGCTATTTTGGCGGCTATCGCAATGCCATCTACTTCTTGCCCTCGCGCATTGATCCAGATGGGGCGATAAGCGGTCAGCATCGTGTCTAATTTTTGCCATAGATCGGCGTTGGAAACGGGTTCGCCATCTCGTTTTTTCCAGTCGCGCTTTTTCCAGCCATGAATCCAACTACTTGCGCCCTGATGAAGATAATCTGATTGGGTGATGATACGCACCGTTGCGCCCGGTTCGATGTGCGACAAGCCTTCGATGGCGGCAAGCACTTCCATGCGGTTGCTGGTTGTTTTGTGTGCGCTGCCGCTAAATTGGTCGCTTTCGTCTTTATGCTCGATGACGGCCGCCCAGCCGCCATGCCCTTTTGAACAAGAGCTTTTGACATAGAGGGTGATGGTGTCGGCCGACGGTTCGTTGATTTTGGGCAGCAGGGGCAACCGTGCTTTGTGTACCAGTCTGTCCACACGCTCATTCAGTTCATCGCCCGAATGTCCACGCACCCAATGCCATGACACATCATGCCACTTGGTCAATGGGTATAGCTCTAGCCATAGATCGGCGTTGGCGACTTGTTTTTCGCCCGGTTGCAGCCGCCCTTTTGCCAGCCATTTCTCGATCCATTGGGTAATACCGTTTTTAAGGTATTCAGAGTCGGTGTATAGATCGACCTTGCACGGCCGGGTCAACGTTTTTAATGCTTCGGTGGCGGCCGTCAACTCCATACGATTGTTGGTGGTATGCGCCTCATTGCCCATGATCTCTTTTTCGCGGTCGCCGTAGCGCAAGATAGCCGCCCAGCCACCCGGGCCGGGATTGGGCGATGCGCCGCCGTCGGTGTAGATGATAGTCGGGTTGCTCATGGTTGATCGATCCGGGCAGCTTGACGAATGTGATTGCAAGCGGGACAGTTGCCATTGCGGATAATAGCATAGCCTGCGTCTATGTTTTGCGTGGGATCAAAAATGGTGGCATCGACATTGTAAATGATCAACATATCGACTTTCTGATCGACATTTTTGGCGATGTGTACCGCTTGTCCAAGCCAATCGGTCTGATTTTGGCGGCTTGTTCCGGCCGCCCATGCGAATGATGAGTTATCGAGTGTGCCTAGACCCTCGGCCGACAAATAGCCCAGCGCGGTAAAACACAACGGTTTTGCGTTCTGTGACGCATCGAGATAAGTATCGACCATTTTCCGATAATAGTACGCATTATGCCCATTGTCACGCCCATCACCTGTTTGCTCCCAGGGGGACACCGTGCCTTGCAGGTATTGGATGCCGATGCAGTCGGTGTATTGCACTGCGCCATTGTCGAACATTTCGCGCATGTATTGCTTGCCGTCACATGCTTGTGCGTTGCAGGTCTCACCATAGTCGGCCGTGTTGGTTGGCGCACCACTGATCACCATCACATTGCCGTTTGTTCCCTTGATTTTTTCGTAGGCTGGTTTAAGCATTTCGTTCACATACATCGACGCATCGACATTGCCGGTGAGCCAATTTTTCTCGCTGTTTTGCCCCTGCCATACTTCAATCGCTTCAGGGCCCAACCCCGCTACACCTGCCAAAAAGTCGGTATATGCCCCAAAATTGATGTTGTCTTGTCTTTGCCCAGCGATGGTCAGTAGCACTTTGAATCCTTGTCCATGTGCGTTGTTGATGCGATCTTTTAGGATGTCGGGGGCATCTGTTTCCTGCCATTCATGCGAAAATTTGACCCACGTCATGCCGCTGGAGCGCATGAGATCGGGATGGCTGAACGAGGCTGTTTGTCCGCCCAAATCCCAGTTGAATACGGCCGTGTCATCGACAATGGGCGTGTTGACTGTGGGCGAGTTATCGGGATGAAGCATCGGAATGAGCAGCTTTTGCCCTGCGTAGATGAGGTTGGGATTGACGATGCCATTCGCGTCTACAATACACTCGGCCGGGACATCATAAAACAAGGCTATCGACGATAATGTTTCGCCGTAGGCAATGATATGTTCACGCATTTCTGTATCGGCCGGGAATGTCGCTATAGGCACGGCCGTGCCACCATCGGGAATGGTCAATTGCTGCCCTTCCTTGATCTGGTTTGGGTTGATAATGTTGTTGTGCTGGGCAATAGCGGTAAATGGCAGTCCATATTGCAGCCCGATCCGATACAGGTTTTCGTCTTGTCTTACGATGTGTACCGTTTGTGCAAATACAACCTGCACCACAAAAAGGGTGAACAATAGAGCAATCAGTAGCGTCCGTCTGTTCATGTCTCGCGTTCCTCTCCTTACCGTGCCGTTATGCGGCCGTTTCCATCATACCATATCAGAGATAGAGTTTTGAGATAGAGATAGAGAAATGATGGAAGTCGCTCCATACGTTGACCCAATCTTCTCTCTATCTCCCGCCTCTATCTCTCCGCATGTGCTACCATTTACCCCATACATTATGAAACAATTCATCATCATTGCTGGCAACATCGGTGTCGGCAAATCGACATTGACGGCACGACTGGCTGACCGTCTCAACTGGACACCCGTTTTTGAGGCGGTAGACGACAATCCGTATTTGGCTGATTTTTATGACGATATGCCGCGCTGGGCGTTTAATTCACAGGTGTTTTTTCTGTCGCGGCGTGTGTTGCAGCATCATAAATTGTCACAGTATCAACAATCGGTTATCCAAGACCGTAGTGTGTATGAAGATGCCAATATCTTTGCGCGGAATTTGTTTGTCAATGGATCGTTGGATGCGCGAGATTGGCAGACGTACCAAGAACTTTATGAGACGTTGACGGTGTTGCTGCCGCCGCCTGACTTGATGATCTATTTACGCGCGGCCGTGCCGACATTACAAACACGGATCGCGCTGCGCGGCCGTGATTATGAACAAACGATTCCCGACACATACCTACAACAACTGAACACACTCTATGATCAATGGGCTTCCACGTTCACGCTTTGCCCCGTTCTCACCATCGAAACAGATAGGCTCGACTATGTGCGCCGTCCGGCCGATTTTGAGCAAACGGTGAGCCAAATAGAGCAAACGCTGGGCATCCAGTACCCGCTTGACATCGATCAATGATTGAATGTAGTGACAGAGGTGATGAGGACAGATCGCTAACAAAGCTGAATGAGTGACTGGCTGAAAAGAAAAAAGAGCGGAGAGGACAGGATTCGAACCTGCGTGAGCTTGCGCTCAACACGCTTTCCAAGCGTGCGCCTTAAACCACTCGACCACCTCTCCATGAGGCTGCAAAATTATAGCACAGCTTGTACGCTTATCAATTTTTACTTGTATTATTCACGGCTTTTCAATTGTCTCGCTTTTCAGTAAATCAGGCGACTGTCAACACACCATATTTATAATTTTTCACGAATAATAATACGGGTGCACAGTATTTTGATGCGGCAAGCTAAACTGATCCACTGATTTACTCAAACACTGAAAAACTCTATATCATTATTTCTACGTGATGAATGAAGCATAGTTTTGACTCTTTAAACAAAGAATTGAGTCCTTTACGGTTCTCCACCTGATGTGATGAATTTGATTGCACCAATGAACAAGAATAATAAAGATAAGG
>CALECP010000222.1 GCA_937949915.1 uncultured Anaerolineae bacterium | reverse complement strand
CCCCGATATATTGCAAGCGGTCAAAGCGGCCGACCATGCCCTTTTTGTTGTCGGCTTTGCGGCCGAAACGGATGACGTGATCGCCTATGGCACAGACAAATTGCATCGCAAAGGACTCGATCTGATCGTCGCCAATGATGTGAGCAGATCAGACACCGGCTTTGGTGTACCGACCAATGCTGTCACCATCATCGCCCCCACAGGCATCATTGCCGAACTGCCAGTGCAAAGCAAAGGCGCGATTGCCGCGCAATTAATTGAGATTATCGGCGAGAGAACAAGCGGGGCTTAGTAAAGAGCAACAGTGATCTTGTTAACAAAAAAGGGCGCAACCCGTGCGCCCTCTTTATCTCTATCTCTCGTCTCTATCGCTATCTCCTCACGAATCCCAAATCGCGCCATACGCTGGAATGCCCCGGCTCTCCATGCCGTACACCACTTGCCATGTCAGCTTTTTGTTGGAGATGCAGATAATCGCTTCAGCGTCGAACTCTTTGTACGCATCGTAAGCGAGTTGCATCAAGTCCGGCCGTCCCTTTTCGTTCGTGTTCCAGATCACCGCGTCCGGTTGTACTTCCAAAATTTCATCTACCAACTCATCGCCATACGTTTTGCGGGCATCGCGTGTAGACCACACGAGGCGAGATGGCACATCGTTTGCCAGCAGGTGGGGCAAGCACGGGCCGATGCCGCTGCCGGTGGCGACATAGATAACACGCTTGAACAGCACTTCGATATTGGCAACTCCGGCCGTGGGAATGCCCTTCACCCACACATGCGAGGGTGCTTCATCGACAAATTGCCCCGTCCAGTCGCCAGCGCGGGAGATAGTCAGACGATAGCCTTCTTCACCGGGCGATGGCACATTGGCGAATGAATGCCACTCCATCAACGGGTTGCGGCTCAGTGCGGTGGCAGAACCGGCGAACGGGGTGACACCGTAATCAAATTTAGCCAGTGCCACATGGTCGGATGGCGTTTCGATGGTGACAGGCACTTTTTTCAGGCGCAACCAGGGCAAGGCGATGCTGATTGTGACCATCACCAACATCCAGAAGCCGAACGAAGTAAATAGAGCGTAGGCGAAGGTTGCATCACCGCGATTGAGATTGGCGAACAGTGCCGTTTGCACCCAGAACAAAATCAGTGCCGACCAGCCACCAAAGCGATGGGTATGCTCAAAACGGTCGTGGTGCTGGGCGCGATTTTTGGGCAACGCCATCACGCAGATGAAGATGAGCAGTGCCAGCAAGACATAGGTGATGATGGTGATGCTCAACGATGTTCCCGGCAGCCCTTTGACCAAATGATAGGTGACAGAGCCGACGAAAATAGCGTACCAGACTGTGCCGACGACAGAGCCACCGACATGAATGCCGCCAAAGTGATACACCTTGCCCAACTGGTGGCGAATGGCGAGGGGCCAACTGACGGGGGCGCGGGTCGCTATCCAAAACAGGAAGTTGACGACGTACTGCTGGCGAATGATGATCGCCATTGTGATGTTACCGACGACCAAATTGGAGAGGGCTTCGAGCGCGATGCCGCCTTCTGTCCACCATTGCCATTGGGTGATGCCGAAGCCGAGAACGATGGCATTGAGGAAGGCGACGAGCGCGATGAGGCGGTTGTAGTGCATAAAGCGTTCGTTTTTCCACATGCGTTTCCAGCGTGGGAGCTGGGTGGGCAGGCCGTCGGCCGCAATGGCGGGGGAGGCTTTTTTGACAGTAGGACGGGGCAAGCGGGTGGTTGTGTAGGTGTCTAACATTCTATTTCTCCAACAATGTCTTTTTATCAATTATCACGTATTTTTTTACCGCAGAGTCGCTGAGGTTATGCCATGTGTGCGGCCGCAATCGTCATCAGAGCGCGTTTGTCCAGTTTGCCCCGGCTCGTTAATGGGAAGGTATCGAGCGCGATCACTTGGGCGGGGATGCAGTAGTAGGGGAGCGCATCATCGACTGCTTGTTTGGCTGCTTCGGGGTCTACGGTGGCGGGGCGGACGAAGGCGACCAAATCGCGGCTGTCATATTTGAGGGTGACCGCTTGGGCGCAGTCGGGGACGCTTTCGAGTGCGCCAGATACGCTGTCTAGTTCGACACGGAAGCCGCGTACTTTCACTTGGTCGTCTGTCCGGCCGAAATGCTCTAGTTGCCCGTCTTCTGTCCATCTGCCCAAGTCACGGGTGCGGAACATTTTGCGGCCGTGGCCCAGAAAAGGGTCGTCGGCGTAGCGTGCGGCCGTCAGGTCAGCGTTGCCCAGATACCCGGCCGTGACACACTCGCCACCTGCCCACATTTCGCCCGTTTCACCAATGGCGCACGGCCGCATTTCTTGGTCGAGAATGTAAACAGTGTTGTTAGGGGTCGGCTTGCCAATCGTGAGGTGGCTGTCTGGTTGATAAAGTTGCGCGGTGTTAACAATCGTTGTTTCTGTAGGGCCACATGAATTATAAAAATTGCAGAATTGTGACCACTTATCGGCTAATGGCTTGGGGCAGGGTTCGCCAGCGACGGCAACTGTTTGCACTTGGGTGCATTTTTCGGCATCGAATGAGCCGAGTACGGAAGGGGTGGCGATGATGACATCGACTGTTTCGACAACAGAGGAGAAATCCCGGCCGCGAATCACCAGCGTTGCGCCGTGCGAGAAGCAGCCGAGAATTTCCCACGCTGACATGTCGAAGGAGATACTCAAAATTTGTCCGACGCGCATCCCTGGCTTGATGCCGAGATCGCCCGGTTGGGTGAGAATGATGTTGGTGACGTTGCCGTGCGTCACTTGTACGCCGTTCGGGTTGCCGGTTGTGCCAGAGGTGAACAGGATGAAGCAGCGGTCGGCGGCCGTGGTCGGCCGGACAGGTACAAATGGCGCGGTGAATTGCGCGGGGTGCATAAACGGTTGCGCCATCACTTCGTCGATCACGATGCAGGTCACACCGTCTACCTCTGGAACGAGGTGCTTAAATTCGGCCGTCGTCAAAATCACTTTCGCGGCCGTCACATCGGCGATATGCTGCAAATGGCTTGTCGGCACCACTTTGACATCTTGTGGCACATACGCTGCGCCTGCTTTGAGCGTCGCCATCAAACCGACCATCATCGGAATAGAGCGGCGCAAAAAGAGACCGACGTTATCGCCCGGTTGTACACCGTGCGCGGCCAACATCGAAGCGAGGCGATTGGCGTGGCGGTCGAGGTCGCGGTAGGTGATGGTGTTGTCTAAATGCTCGGCCGCAATCACATCGGGCTGGGTGGCGGCGTATAGCTCAAAGGGATGATGGATGCACTGCCAGGGAGCGGGGGCGACGGGGCCTTGTCCAAATGTTTCAAATAGGTGTTGGTCGGCGGCCGACAAGTTGCTAAAGGCGGCTTTGTTAAACGCCATTGTCTGCGGTTCGTCTGTCCAAACTGTGGGGAGATTGGGCAGATTGTGCTGTGCGGCCGTGCGGACAACGTAATCGGCGCGGAGTTGTTGGGGGTGTGTGTGGGCGATTTTCTGGGCTTGGTGTGTGGGAATGTTCGACATGATTTTCTACCTCTTATGTTTTAGATTTGTTGTGCCGGTTTGTGCCAGCCGTTTGATAAACCTAAATTTAACGCAGAGGTGTTACACACTAATTGCAGAATTATTACAAATTTATTAACAAAATAAAATCACATTACAAAGCAACAAGAAAACCGCTCTTTGGGCTTTTTAGGGAGATTATGCTTGCTCTATTTTTGAAGGCTAAAAAGATAGACATCCCGCATCACACCATCATTGTGCGGAAAACGGCCGACCAACCCCACACGCTCATTTTCCTCTAGCTGCGGCAGCATGTTCTCCTCAAATTGTGTGTTGCCGACATACAGATTGACCAACACATAATCGACCTCTAGTGCAAGCAGCAGATCGATTGTCGCCTCTGACGGCCATTGTTCGAGAAGCGGCCGATTCTCTCTAAACGCTGGCGGTAACAAACTGCCTGCTCCGTTGATCATGCGCTGTTGATGGTTGAGCCAGTAGTATAGATTGTTCCCCTTCAACCCATAACTGAGCGGATACGAAATAGTCGTGTGTTGCCCCGGTTGTTCTGCCAGCCATTGATCGACCCCGCGCTGCATGTTGGTCATCGAGGTGATGTTGGGCAGCGGCTGCAAATTAAATTCGAGCAAAATGATGGGAATAGCGACGAGCGCAATGCTCCAGTAGCGGCCGGACAGGCGCGTGATGGCGAGGGCGGCAAGCGGTGCAAGACCGAGCATGGCGACAATTCCCCAGCGGCCGAACGAGTGAAAGGTGCGGAACGGCGGGATGTATTCGTACAGCAGTAGCGCAGGCATCGGCAGCGCAATGGTGCCATCATCAAGATAGATGTGCGGCAATAAGCGGCCGAGCCATTCCACTCCATTCCAGCGCACAATCTCATGGTTGATGTGTAGCGTCAGCCCTAGCATGAGCAACACGCCCGTGACAGCAAGCAGGAGTAAGGGGGCGATTCGGCCGTTTTTCGGCCGGACACCGATCACCGCCAGCACCGCCAAAATAACAACCGAATACCCCAGCCCGACCTGATCATCTGGGAAATTCCGCACGGGGAAACGCGCCTGTAATGCGTCTGGCACAAGGTTGTTTTCGATGGCGGGTGCGATCAAACGCTCCAGCGATACACTGGACGCATTCGTATCATTGAAGGTGAACAGATCATCCCCGCCGATTTGCTGGCGCGTGGTGTACGCCATGTACAGAAAGGGGCCGATGAGAATCGTGGTGACAAAAACGAAAGCGAGGGTCGGCCGGAGCATCCCCCGCCAATCGCCCAAACCAAGCAACCACACCATCCCCAAAGCGATACCACCAATAAAGACAAAATGCCACGAGCCGCCGATACTGAGCGCAAACAAAAAGCCTGTTAGCACCATCCAGCGCATTCGTTTGCCCGGTGTGCGAATCGCTTGGATCAAGCAAAAAATCGCCCACGTGAGCCACAATACGCCAAACAAAAAGTTCATGTGACCGCCCAAGTACATTTCGCGCTGCGGATAAAAGACGAGCGCAAAGCCAGCGAACAGCGCGGCCAATTTGTTCGCACCGGCTTGCCGCGCAATGGCGTACACGCCCAGTCCGGTGCCGATGTTGGTGAGCGCGATCAGCACATTATAGGTGGCGACTGCGCCGATGAGCGCGGTTAATGGGGCAAATAGGGTGGGGTGAATGGGTGGGAAGGCAGAGAAGCGCAAATCCCAGCCGCCCGGATAAAAAATGTCGGGGTTGTGGAGGGGAGAAATGCCTTTGTCAAACAGGGCGATTTTGTACCAGCCGAGATACCAGACGTACTCGAACGCATCTTCAAACGGTCGGCCGAATATGAGCGATCCCGGCCGGACAGAGACAGGAAACATCATCACCAGATGCCCCACCAAAAACGCCAGGGTGGGCAAAAAAATGTTGACAAGGCGTGTTTTCATATCACAAAAAAAACGTAGAGACGTAAGATTGTGCGTCTCTCTTTGATCTTAGAATCGACAATGAAACAACAACCGACATGGTGCTACGAACGACGAACGTGTGCAATTGTGTCATGGGAAGAGCAATCGTCAAATCGAAGAACGAAGGCAAAAAAAGAGAGACGCAACATCTTGCGTCTCTACCTACAAAAAGAAGAATTAGGCTTGTTTTGAGGGGTTTTCGATGGGGACACCGACCAAATTGCCCCACTCTGTCCATGAGCCATCGTAGTTGCGGACAGACGGATAGCCTAGCAAGTATGTCAGCACAAACCAGCTATGCGAGCTGCGTTCACCGATGCGGCAATATGCGACGACCGAATCAGTCGGCCGCAACCCTTGCTCTTCCTCGTAGATCGCTTTTAGGTCAGCGACGCTTTTGAAGGTCGAATCTTCGTTGACGGCACGACTCCAAGAGACGTTTTTCGCGCCCTTGATGTGTCCGCCACGCAATGCGCCTTCTTGCGGTGATCCCGGCATGTGCAGCAGTTCGCCACTAAACTCTTGCGTACTCCGCACATCGACCAATGGCTGATCGCCGCGAATGTGATCCAGCACTTGGTCACGGAAGGCGCGGATTTTGTAGTCGGTGCGTTGTTGTGGGGTGTATTCGGTGGCGGCAAATGTCGGCACGTCTTTGGTCAGTTCACGGCCGTCAGCGACCCATTTGGCACGGCCGCCGTTCATGATGCGGCAGTCGGCATGACCGAACAGCTTGAACACCCACAGTGCATAAGTTGCCCACCAGTTGTGTTTGTCGCCATAAAAGACAACAGTCGTGTCGTTGCCGATGCCGTTTTTGGCACAGAGGGCAGCGAACTCTTCTTCATTTAAGTAATCGCGTCTGATCGCGTCATTGAGGTCGGCAATCCAGTCGATATGCACGGCGTTGCGAATGTGTCCGATGCTATACAGCAACAGGTCTTCATTCGATTCGACAATGCGAACGTTCTCATCATCAAGATGGTTGGCTACCCAGTCGGCCGACACTAAAATTTCAGGAAATGCGTATTCGCTCATCACGTTCTCTTTGATTCTACAAAAACAGGAGGGGCGACTCTTGTGTCACCCCTTTTATTAGCTGTAGTTTAGTTGTTTTCAGAGTAGACACAAGGAACGACCCCTGCATCATACACAAAACAAAGTAGATGTTTACATAAACAAACGGCCGAGCAAGCCGAAACCACCATCAATGGCGGCCGTCAAGCCAGCAAAAACAACAGAAACAACGGACATCAGTTTGATCAAAATGTTCAGCGCGGGACCCGATGTATCTTTGAATGGGTCGCCCACCGTGTCACCGATGACAGTTCCGTTATGGAACTCAGACGATTTACCGAAAACAATGGTGTCCGGCCGTCCTGCATCCATTTCTGCCCGTGCCAGCTCAAACAAGCCTTCATGTGCGGTAGCAGGGAAATCAGCGATGATCGAATGGTCATTGTGCAGTGCTTCGGCCGTTACTTTGCCGAATGTCGCTACATACTTTTTGGCGTTGTCCCATGCACCACCTGCGTTTGCCATCATGACAGCCAACGAGAAGCCGGTACCGAGCGCACCTGTGAGCAAGCCCAATACACCAGCGACACCGAACAAAACGGCGACGATCAACGGAACGACAATCGCCAATAATGATGGTACGATCATTTCTTTGAGTGCAGCTTTGGTGCTGATGTCTACACAAGCCGCATAATCTGGCTTATTTTTGTATTCCATGATGCCGGGGATTTCGCGGAACTGACGGCGCACTTCTTCGACCATTGCGCCAGCCGACCGGCCGACCGCACTCATCGTGAGCGCACAGAAGTAGAACGATACCATGCCGCCGATGAGAACACCGAACAGGAACATCGGGTTAATCGGGGTCACGTTGTAGTTATCGACCAATGCTTCGATAGTGGCAAATCCGTCGCCAGCGAGGCTGATGTTGATTTGCTGCAAGTAAGCGGCGAGCAGTGCCAGCCCTGTCAGCGCGGCCGAACCGATAGCGAACCCTTTGCCGATAGCGGCCGTTGTGTTGCCCAGTGCGTCCAATTGGTCTGTACGCTCACGTACTTCTGGCGGCAGGTTTGCCATTTCAGCATTACCACCCGCGTTGTCGGCAACGGGGCCATAAGCGTCTGTCGCCAATGTGATGCCCAATGTAGAGAGCATACCGACGGCCGCCATGCCCACACCGTAGAGACCACCAAGCAAACCGCCGTCGCCACTACCACCAAATCCGAAGGCGATAGCGGTAGCGATGATGACGAAGATCACCGGCCAGACAGTCGATTCCATACCGACGGCCAGCCCTTCGATAATGACGGTCGCTGCACCTGTTTTTGATTGTTCTGCAATTTTTTGCGTCGGCGCATAATCGGCCGATGTGTACCGCTCCGTCGCTGTACCAATCGCTATACCGGCAACCAAACCAGCGATGACTGGAATCCAGTAGCGCCAGAAATCGCCACCAAAGAGGATGGCGAGCAAGATGCCAGCCACGATCAAAATGATCACACCGGAGAGACGGGTTGCGCCTTCTAGCGTGTGCAATAGTTTTTGCATTGTCGCATCTTCGTCTGCGCGGACGCGGAAGATACCGAAAATAGAAATCAAGACACCGACACCAGCCAACATGTACGGCGCGGCAACATATTTGAGAATCTCACTGAGGTCTGTGATGCCCATTGCACCAGCAGCCGCCACACCGAGCGCGGCCGTACTCAAAATCGACGCGAGGTACGATTCGTACAGGTCAGCACCCATACCAGCCACGTCGCCTACATTGTCACCTACATTGTCAGCAATGGTAGCGGGGTTACGGGGGTCGTCTTCAGGAATACCAGCTTCCACTTTACCAACGAGGTCTGCGCCTACGTCGGCCGCTTTGGTGTAGATACCACCGCCGACACGGCCGAACAACGCCATCGTGCTGGCACCGACGGCCGCACTGAGCATGATCGATGTGATTTCAGCTATGCTCAAGTCAGTGGCGACCGTATTGAGCAACAAGAACCAGATGCTGGCATCAAGCAAAATGAAACCAACCACGCACAAGCCCATCACAGCCCCGGCGCGGAATGCGACGCGCAAGCCACCATTGAGACTGGTGCGAGCGGCGTTGGCGGTACGAGCGGAAGCATTGGTGGCCGTTCGCATACCGACAAAACCAGCAAGGCCAGAGAAAAATCCGGCTGTTAAAAAGGCGACTGTGACCCAGCCGCTTTGTAAGCCAAGGAACGACATAATAACGAAAAGCACGAACAGAATGACGAAAACGATAGCGACAATACGATATTGAGCGCGTAGATACGCCATTGCTCCTTCACGCACGGCCGCGGCGATTTCGATCATCGTTTCAGTGCCTTCTTCCTCTTTCATAATGCCCTGATAGAGGATAAACGCGGTGATAAGCGCAGCAATTGCGCCAATCGGTGCCAAGTACCACACAATCGGTAGTTCGCTCAGCGAAACAGCTAAAATAGTTGCCGGAAAATTCATAATGGTTGTTAGACCTCCAAACTCGTTGGTTCTTTCTATAATACATAGAAAAAGCGGGGAATTTCCCGCTTTCTATGTAAAGAGATTTAATGTAAGTGGTGCGAGATTGTAGCTAAACGTTTTATGAGTGTCAAATACGATACAGTACACATGGAAATAGCTGGAGAGCGGCGTGTTTTTTAATGATTGCGATCTTCATGGCAATTAGGCAAATTCCGAAGCTCAACAGTAAAATTTGGAAATAACCTTATACCTCAACACTTCAGTCAATTTATCTATGTGTCTCGGTACAAACTCTACCAAAAACACCCATATTTCGAGCAATTTGTAGGGTGAGAAGCCTATACCACTGTCAGGTTAGAGTTTTCCAGAGTTCTCAGTATGTTTGTATTGATTACAGGGCTGTTCAGTTCTGGATCGAGGGCATAAAGAGTGTAGAATCTAACATCATGTTGCAAAGTTTTTTGTTCACTATCAAAGATCATCGTCGCGCTCAAGGGAAGCGATACCAGCAAGGACATATTTTGTTGTTTGCTGTATTGG
>CALECP010000221.1 GCA_937949915.1 uncultured Anaerolineae bacterium | reverse complement strand
ACCCTTCACTGAATTGAGTATAAATCAGTACATTGAAAAAGAATGAGATCAAATAGGGGTAGTAATGTTTCGGTATCTGATTTGTTGCGCCGAGACACACAGCAGAAGCGACACCCCAACTAAGCATTATAGCGCCGCCCGTACAATGGCTGGCTTATGGAGAAAAGAGAAATGATAAAAATGAAACGACATTATTCATTAGAGTGAATAGTCCTTGTATTACTACGGTTATTCTTGTTTCTTTGTTATCACAATCAATACTCCTCAATGCATGAAGAAGAAATATAAAAAATCAATCATTTCAACAAATAGTAAAGGAGATAAAAATATGAGAACGTATTCTCGAAACAGCCGTTCGCGGCTCAAATTTATTCTGAGCATGGTTGCTCTGTGTGTAATGGCACTCTCAACCTCGCTTATCGCATTTGCCGATGGAAGTGATATTCCTGGCGAGTGCAGTTTTCTGATATTAGATGAATCAACTACAGCTGGCGTTTTCTCTGGAGGTGATGGTGTATGTAATATAACCTCTAATGCGACACCTGAACTAGCACCAGACCCAGCAACTTTTTATCAAGGGACGGATAATGATTGTTCTGATCCTAATAGTTATACTCAATTACTAGCAAATAGCGCTACGACAGATGATGGTAGAACTATTGCCACTGGGGCAGTGACGACTGGTTCTTACGATCCATACTCAGCCTTTTTCTTCGATCCGAATTCGTTTCCTCCTACTGGCCCAACTCCCGGCGCAGGTACTGAGGAGATTATTTTGACCGGCAGTGGAAACCCTGACAACGTTTATCGTTTTGACGTTCCAGCAAGTTTAGTGATGGGCAATAACACAAGCCGTTTCCGTATTGATGTTCCCAACACGAGCGACACAGTGATCATTAACATTATCGGTGGCGGCATCCAGATGCTAGCAGGTAGTGGATTTGTTAGTTCTGGTGCGCCCAATACGTATTGGAATCAAGGCATTGTTAATACTCCCGCCGATCTTGCACAAGCACTAGCTGATTGGTCAGGCAATGCGAGGTCGCTTGCTGGCTCATTTTTTACACATGATCCCTCCAAGTTGATTTGGAATTTGCCTGATGCAACTGGCACGGACCATTTTCAACTTGCTGAATGGGGTGGAAATTTCTACGGAGCTGTTGTTGCTCCTTGTGCGCGTGTTCAAATGAAGGCGACAGGATATGATGCACTGACAGAAATTGTCGCTGCAACCACTGACACAACCACTGCGAATATTATAGCAACGCCATATGATGGGTGTTTGCCCGGTGCGGCCCCGCAAGCTGATTCCGATCCTGATGTGACAGTTGAAAAAACGGCCGTTGCAGGTCCGTTCATGCCAGGTGATGTAGTCACGTGGACAATTACTATCTCAAATGTTGGTTCGGTAGCTACAACTGGTGGTGTGACCATCACAAGTGATACATTAACCGGGCCACACGCATTGGGAAGCGCCCTCACGTTGCCGTTGAATATCGGTGAACTGGGTGCAAGCGGCAGTACAACATCAACATTCACAATTGATGTGACGACAACTGTTGATGCGGGTGCGATGGATGGTGATGAGATCATCAATACAGTTGTCGTCGATACAGATGGTGACAGCGACCCAGACAACAACAGCAGCACATATACCGAAACAGTCGAGGCTCTTTCACCAGATGTAACGGTGATGAAGACGGCCGAAGCAGGTCCATACATGCCAGGTGATGTCGTCACATGGACGATCACGATTTCAAATGTTGGTGCTATCACAACCACTGGCGGCGTAAGCATTACAAGTGATGTTCTCACTGGCCCTCACATGTTGGGTACGGCCGTAACGTTGCCCTTGAATGTCGGTGATCTCGGCGTTGGAGCAAGCACGATGGTTGTCGTGACCACCACTGTTGATGCGATGGCAATGGATGGCGACGACATCGTCAATACTGTTGTCGTAACAACTGCAAACGACAGTGACCCAGACAACAACACAAGCACTTACACCGAAACAGTAGAAGTGCTTTCACCCGATGTAACGGTGATGAAAACGGCCGAAGCTGGCCCATACATGCCAGGTGATATCGTCACATGGACGATCACGATTTCAAACGTGGGTCAAATCGCAACGATGGGCGGCGTAAGCATTACAGCCGACACTTTGACTGGGCCACACGCACTAGGTACGGCCGTAACGTTGCCATTGAACGTTGGTGATCTCGCTGTGGGTGCAAGCACGATGGTTGTCGTAACCACAACTGTTGATGCGATGGCAATGGATGGCGACGATCTCGTCAACACCGTCGTCGTAACAACGGCAAACGACAGCGACCCAGACAACAACAGCAGCACATATACCGAAACAGTCACTGTGCCGCCAACCGGCACACCTGGTATCGACCTCGTCAAAACATCTGAGTACGACGACGCAACAGGCGCGTTGACCTACAACATCACGCTCACCAACACCGGTGATTTGACCGCGACTTATCTCATCACAGACACCTTCCCCCTGATCGATAATAACGTTCAGATGCAAGCTGCATGTAATGGTGGCGCGGCCGCAACATCGCTGACAGACAGCGTAGAGATCGGCCCGATGCAAAGCGCAACATATACGTGTGTCACCACCGTTATGCCATCGCTTGCTATCACGAAAACGGCCGCGGCCAACGAAGTTGTGTCTGGTGCGATGGGCGCGTTCAATATCGCCTTGACCAATGACGGAAACATCGGCTTGTTCGTCGATATTGTCGATATTGATAACCCCACATACTGTAATGTAACAGGTCAATTGTTATCAGCAGGCTTGACAGATATCCCTTGTGAGGCTCTGCCACTAGGCGTTGTTGTCACACAGACGGTCACAAACCGTGTTGTGATGACAGGTACAACGACCATTATCAACACCGCTTCAGCCTCTATCGCAGGCGATCCAGCCAGCACCGTCACCGCTTCTGCCAGCAACTCATTTACAGAGACAGCAAGCAGCGAAGACACAATCACACCGCTTGTGCCAAGCATTGACGTAGAGAAAGACACAAACGGCGTTCAATCTGACACCGCACCGGGCGAAATGATTCCGCTTGGTGATGATGTGACATGGACGTATGTTGTGACCAACAACGGTGCATACACGTTGACCGATGTGACGCTGATGGACAGCGACCTCGGCAGTATCGACCTCATGATGTGTAGCATGATGACCACGACGCTGGGTATTGGCGAATCAACCACCTGTACCATGACAGGCACAGCAAACACGCTGGGTCAATACATGAATACCGCCACTACAGTCGGCACGGCCGAAGGCACTGATGTCACCGTCACCGATTCAGATGACAGCCACTACGTCGGTATGTTGCCAGATGTCGCGGCTATCTCAATCGAGAAAGCAACCAACGGATTCGATGCAGACATGGGCCCCGGCCCAAGCGTTGTCTCTGGTAGCACCGTGCAATGGACATACGCCATTGCCAACACCGGCAACCTTACCATTACAGGTATCAGCGTTGTAGACAGTGATAGTTCACTCGTTGTTTCATGTCCGATGGACACGCTCGCCCCAGATGAGAGCATGACATGTTCTGCCTCTGGTATAGCGATTACAGGTCAATACACCAATACAGGTACAGTAACTGGTACAGGTACTGATGGCACTGATGTCATGGACACAGAGGATAGTCACTACAATGGCTCAGAAGAAATCCTTGGCAACATCGGCGACATGATCACCAATCGCACAACAGGTGCGCCATTGGCTGGTGTCACGGTTAACTTGATGGATGCAAGTGGTAATGTTTACACAGCCACCACTGATGCTTCAGGTAACTACCTGTTCTCAGGCTTGATGTTAGGTGAGTACACCGTTATGGTGAACACAAGCACATTGCCAGACACGAAAATAACGACAGGCGAGCCATATACTGGCACAGCCATGTTGACAGAAGAAGCGCCAGACGATTTGACGCAGGACTTCGATTACCCATCAGAAGCGCCAACAGGCAGCATCGGCGACACCGTATTCCATGATTTGAATGGTGACGGCGTATACACACCGGGTGAACCAGTATTTGGCGGCGTGATGGTGACGGTAACGGCATCAGACGGCACGACATACATGGCGACAACAGGTGATGACGGTACATACTTGGTCGATGGCTTGCCATTGGGCGATATGTACACGGTGACAATCGACGATTCGACACTACCGGCCGACAAACAAGGCAACTTCACCACGACACCAGACCCGATTATGCTGACCGAGGCAATGCCAGACGCGACCAACCAAGACTTTGGTGTACTCGCAGACGCGCCAGCGCCAACAGGCAGCATCGGTGATACCGTCTTCCATGATTTGAATGGTGACGGTCTGTACACACCGGGCGAACCAGTATTTGGCGGCGTGATGGTGACGGTAACAGCATCAGACGGTACAACGTACATGGCGACGACAGGTGATGACGGTACATACTTGGTCGATGGCTTGCCATTGGGCGACACGTACACGGTGATGATCGACGATTCGACGTTGCCAGCCGACAAACAAGGCAACTTCACTGCCATGCCAGACCCGATTATGCTGACAGAGGCGATGCCAGACGCGACTAACCAAGACTTTGGTGTACTCGCAGATGACGTGCCAACCGGTAGCATCGGTGACATGATCACCAATGCAGATAGTGGTGCGCCATTGTCTAACGTCGTTGTCAAGCTAACGGATGCGAATGGTATGGAATGGTTCGATACAACGGACGCAACCGGCCGTTACTTGTTCGAGAACCTGCCTGCTGGCGACTACACTGTTGCCGTGCAGACTGGTACCGTACCAGACTCAAAAGTTGTAGACGGTATCACAAGTACATCATCACTAACACTCGGTGAAGGCGAGAACAATCTTGACCAAGACTTCGCGTATCCGACCAAAGATATTCCATTGGGCAGCATCGGCGATACCATCTTCCACGATGCAGATGGCAATGGCGTACAAAGCGCGGACGAGCCAGGTTTGAGTGGCGTAACAGTTGTCCTG
Source organism: uncultured Anaerolineae bacterium (assembly GCA_937949915.1). Lineage (GTDB taxonomy): Bacteria > Chloroflexota > Anaerolineae > Promineifilales > Promineifilaceae > CALECP01. Next base: position 3,085 of record CALECP010000221.1, on the reverse strand, counting down.
ACATGGCCAAGTGGCGCGACACAGACTGCACAGACAGATGCAAGTGGCATGTATATGTTCGGCGCATTGCCACTCGATGGCGACTACATGGTGATGGTTGACACGAGCAGCTTGCCAGGTGACAAAATCATGATGCCATCGGCCGACCCTGAAGGCGACGGCAACGTAACTTCAACTGTCACACTCGATGGCTCATCAGATGCCAACACCGACAATGTTGACCAAGACTTTGGCTTCGAGCCAATGCTGGGTAGCATCGGTAACGTTATCTGGTCAGAAGAGAATGGCGATACATCGTACACAGCAGGTGTAGATACGCCTCTTGCTAATGTTCTCGTTATCTTGTCTGCTGATGGTATGGAAGACAAGTTGACACGGACAGACGAAACGGGTGCATACTTGTTCGATGACTTGCCGCTAGGTGTAGAGTATACGGTTACGGTTGACCGCTCGACCTTGCCGCTTGAAAAGCAGAGTGAAGACGATGCGCCGAATATTGCAGACCCTGATAGTGGACAAGACTCCACATCTACTGTGACATTAGGCTCAGACAATCCTGATGACGTGGCACAGAACTTTGGATTTGAAGTCTCTGCCCCAACGGCCGTCAGTCTGTCAATGGCAGACGCAACCCACAACGCTGCAATGATGGCAATTGCTGCTATCGTCGTTGTGTTGAGTGCCGCGTCATTGACTGTGGTTAATCGTCGTGACTAAGACTAATATGAAATAGCTATCGCCTGTAGCACCGCACTTGTGCTGTGCTACACGATAGAAAAAGAGCCTACGGATTTATTCGTAGGCTCTTTTTTGTAATTTAAGAGCGTTGTCACCAACTCTGTTATAATTTTGCCCCGTATGAATGATGATCATTTGAACTGGTATCGTGGTTCGCGGTTAGCGACCAACATCGCTATGTATAGTTTGCTCGGCCGCAAACGTGTTCTCGGCCGGGTAAATCTACCCCCCACTGGCCCCTACATCGTCGTCACCAATCACGTCAGCATGGCCGACTCCGTACTGGGCTTGATCACGCTCCCGCTCACCCCCTTGCGCTTTTTAATCGGCGATAGCTGGCAAAAACTGCCCATCATTGGCAAAGTCGTCCCCAAGATCGGTGGTATCTACGTGGATCGAGACAAAATGGATCGTACCGCTATTCAGCAAGCTCTCGATGGACTCAAGCAAGGGCATATTTTGGCGATTGCGCCCGAAGGCACACGCAGCCCGATCAGCCAAATGATCAAGCCACGCAATGGAACAGCATGGCTGGCCGCGCAAGCCAACGTGCCGATTGTGCCGATGGGGTTGATCAATACTGAAAAGCTGTTTGGCAATGCGAAACGCTTGAAGCGAACGCGCATGGACGTGCATATCGGCCGCCCCTTCATGCTCCCCGCGTTCCCCTCCCCGGTCAAACGGTTGCGCCAACGCGAACTATCGGCGTATACCGATTACATCATGCTCCATATCGCGCGGCTTGTTCCAGCACGCTATCATGGCTTTTATGCGTATACACAGCATCCGGGGCTGACGGCCGCACTCGCTGGAGACGACCATTGGCACGGCTGCTTGACGGCCGCAGGCATCGACCCTACGCCGATGGCTTGATAATTGGAATCGAATTGGGCGTGATCACTTTCATGCCCACTTTTGCCAACGTCGGCGCATCCATCAGCATATTGGTGTAGCTGGCATTCGCCAACGGGCAATGGCACTCCTTTTCTCGAATAGAGCGGCGCACCTCTTTGATCTTTTCGCCAAACCAAATGTTGCCAAAATCGTACTCATGCTCGCGCAAATTGCCGAGATCATCAGAACGGACACAACACGGCCACACCGTCCCATCCGCATAAATTTGTGCGCTCGCCCACCCCGCCTGACAATCGATCACCTGGTCTTGCTCTTCCAAAATGCGCTTGACCAGCTTGTAATACTCCACCCGAAACGCCTCGGTGATTTTCGCCATCCCTTTATATTGCTTGCTGTTGACATACTTGATCAGGCGATCAATCGCGTACTCGTACTCTTCGGCCGAAGGCGTAATCGGCAGCCCCACCGTGTCCAATTCGACACGCGGCTCGGCGATCTCGGTGATGAACTGATCGGCCGCAGATTGGTCTGCATACGCGATCAACTCATCCAAATGCCCCACACTGAACACAGATACCACCGAATGAATGCCCACCGTCAGGTTAGGAAATTCGTCGCGTAGTGCAAAGTATTCATCAAGCCGCTCCTCAAACTTCTCAAAGTTGCCGACAATACCACGAATCACATCGTGCTTGTCGCCCACACCGTCCAGCGACAAATTGATGATGACAGAGCTATCGGTGCAATGCTCCAATATCTTGCGGACGCGCTTCGGGCCACTGGGCAAAATGGCGTTCGTCGGAATGTTGATGATGCCTGGTTTGCAATAATCGTAAGCGAGACAAGCCAGCTCGACGATTTTTGGGTACATCAATGGTTCGCCGCCGCTGATCGTAAACCAGTACGGCGACTCGCCCAACGATGCCAGCACTTTTTCCCATTCGGCAATCGTTAGCTCGTTCTCGCGCTTCATCCAAATGTTGCACGTCAGGCAGCGCGAATTGCACTTGGGCGATGGCGAGAGTGTAATGTTGATCGGCAGCATTTTCGGCCAGCCGAACCGCCGATACAGTTTAAAGGCTGGAATACGCGCCAGTACGCCAAGCATGGAGTTCATAGGTTATACATTGAACAAGAAATTCATAATATCGCCATCTTTGACAACGTACTCTTTGCCTTCTGTTTGCATATCTCCGGCCGCTTTTGCTTTCGCTTCGCTCCGATGTTCAATAAATTTGTCGAACGCCATCACCTGGGCGCGAATAAACCCTTTCTCAAAGTCGGTATGGATCACCCCGGCCGCTTGGGGGGCCTTCCACCCTTTGCCAATCGTCCACGCCCGCACCTCTTTTTCGCCTTGCGTGAAGTAGCTGATCAAGCCGAGCGCGGCATAGCTTTTGCGAATGATCTGCTCTAGCCCGCTCTCGTCTGCGCCCGACATTTCGAGAAACTCCAACCGCTCCTCCTCAGACAAGCCAGCCATATCTTCCTC
>CALECP010000220.1 GCA_937949915.1 uncultured Anaerolineae bacterium | reverse complement strand
TTCTCGATGGTGCTGCCAGTGGCACGCTGATCGAAGAGATTGCGCTGACTCCTTCGTCTCCAATTTGGTCATTTTGCTTTGAACAATTGTGGACTGTCAACCGCTTCTTTTCAAGACCCCAGTTAGCCGAAACTAAAGGGCTTGAACAAGGACGTGAGCTAGAGCTTGAGCAAAGTATTCTATTGCGGCTAAACAAGTATCACTTAGTTGTTCCGGCCGATTTACAGACGGCGATCTGTGCGCTGCAACTAGACGATTTGCATGACCTACTTCTGTTTATCGAGCCAGATATTTCGCTTGATGTGGTGGCTGAACGAGTTGCTGCGTATAACGACTGATTTTTTGAGAGCGACTGACGGGAAAACACATGGATTCATTGATTGATATAGCTGCCCAACTGCGTGATGGTACGTTGAGCGTGACAGACTATCTTGCGACGCTTGAAGAGCGGTTCGACGCATGGGAGTCGCGCATTTTTGCGTTTGTGCCAGAGCAACGACGGTGGGAACGACTGGCGCGGGAAACGGCCGCCTTGCTCGAAAAATATCCCGATCCTGAAAACCGGCCGCCCCTCTTCGGCATTCCGGTGGGGGTCAAAGATATTTTTCACGTCGATGGGTTGCCGACACGGGCCGGATCGAGTTTGCCGCCACACGTGCTGGCTGGCGAACAATCAGTTGCTGTCACCCAATTAAAAGAAGCGGGTGCGCTGGTGTTGGGCAAAACGATTACGACTGAGTTTGCATGGTTTGGGCCGGGCCCGGCACGGAATCCGCACAACCCATTGCACACGCCGGGGGGATCGAGTAGCGGCAGCGCGGCCGCTGTAGGGGCGGGGCTGTGTCCGCTTGCGCTGGGGTCACAGACAATCGGTTCTGTCAATCGTCCGGCCGCTTTTTGTGGGACGGTTGGCTTCAAGCCCAGCTACGACCGCATTTCCAAACAAGGCGTGATCGAGCTATCCCGTTCGCATGATCATGTGGGCTTTTTTACGCCGACGGCCGCCGATGGTGAACTGATCGCCAGTGTGCTGTGCGCCGACTGGTCGGCCGTGCCAGCCCTGGAAAGCAAGCCGACAGTGGGCATTCCGATTGGGTCTTATTTAGAGCAAGCATCTGCGCTCGGCCGTGCCGTTTTCGATGCCAATGTGCGGCAACTGCAATCGCTGGGGTACACAGTCAAGTCGATTCCCGCGATGGACGACTTTACAGAGATTATCCATGAACACAAGCTGCTACTAGCGGCCGATGCGGCTGCCTACCATGCCCAATTTGAGCCGTATCACCATTTGTATCACACGCGCACGGCCGAATTGGTGGCGCAAGGGCGCACGGTGGATGCGGACGCGGTTGAGATGGCATGGCAGGGGCGGTTAAATTTGCGGCGCACATTGGAAGGACTGATGGATGACAACGAGATCGATGCGTGGATTACGCCCGCGGCCGTTGGCACAGCCCCGGCCGGACACGCCAGTACGGGCGACCCGATTATGCAGTTACCCTTTACAAACGCCGGGTTGCCCTGTCTCAATGTGCCGAGTGGTGAGAGTGCCGGGTTGCCGTTGGGCTTGCAGATGGTCGGCCGGTTTAACCAAGATGAACAGCTTTTTGCGGTAGGTAAGTTGGTTGAGCAAGATGTGGTGCAGTGAGGGGTGTTTTACCGCAAAGGCGCGGAGATCGCTGTGTTTTTTAGGGCAGGAATATGACGACAAAACATGAAATTCGACGGGGCGCGTATGCTGATTCTGTGATCTTGATGAAGGTGCAGAAAGGGCTGGCCGGGCTGCCGGGGGTGGATGACGCGGCCGTGGTGATGGCGACCCCGGCGAACAAAGATGTGCTGCGTTCCACCGGGTTTGATCTGACCGGGATCGACGTGGGAGCGGACGATTTGCTGATCGTGGTGAAGGCGGCCGACGAACAAACGGCGGCCGAAGCGATTGCCCAGGTAGATGGACTGATGAAGCAACGGCCGAGCGGCGGCGCGGCCGGTTTTCGGCCGAAATCGTTGCGCCGAGCGGCCGACATGCTACCCGATGCGTCTTGGGTGATCGTGTCTGTGCCGGGGCGGTATGCGGCGGCCGTGGCTGACGAAGCGCTTGCGCTGGGCAAACATGTGATGCTGTACAGCGACAATGTGCCACTGGCAGACGAAGCGAAATTGAAACAAAAGGCGCGTGCAAGTGGCTTGTTGGTGATGGGGCCTGATTGTGGCACGGCGATCATAAATGGGGTGGGGCTGGGCTTTGCCAATCGGGTGCAACGCGGCCGGATCGGGGTGGTCGGTGCATCTGGCACTGGCATCCAGGCGATCACGGTGGCGGTGCATCAATTGGGTGGCGGTATTTCACAAGCGATTGGCACGGGCGGCCGTGATCTCAAGGAGGCGGTGGGCGGCATCACCATGATCGATGGCATTGATTTGCTGGCGGCCGATGCTGAGACAGACGTGATCGTGATCGTGTCGAAGCCACCCAGTCCGCACATCGCGCAAGCCGTTCTCAATGCGGCACGGACGGCCGGAAAGCCAGTTGTCATTTACTTTATGGGGCAGTTTGCGCCCGGTCAGCGGTTGGGCAATTTGGCTTTCGCGCAGTCGTTGCAGGAGGCGGCCGCGTTGGCAGTTGCACCGCAGGGGCGCGATGGGGGCGCGGAGAAAGATGGGAACAACAAAGGGTATTTGCGCGGGTTGTTTTCGGGCGGGACGCTGGCGTATGAATGTGTGATGATGTGCCAAGCGGTGCTTGCGCCTTTATACACCAATGTGCCTGTGGGGACAGCGCAGCCATTAGCTGACGTTCATGCCAGCCAGCACCATACGATTGTCGATATGGGTGAGGATGTGTTTACGCAGGGACGCTTGCACCCGATGATGGATGGCAGTTTGCGCTTGCGGCGGCTGCAAAAAGAGGCGGCCGATCCCGATACGGCCGTTATTTTGCTCGATGTCCTTTTGGGGGATGGCGCACAGGCAGACCCGGCGGCCGAACTTGCCCCCGCGATTGCGGCGATCACACAAGCACGGCCGGACATTGCAATCGGCATCATTTTGATTGGCACAGACAGCGATCCACAAAACAGCGACGGGCAGATCGACCAATTAGAGCAGGCTGGCGCGGCCGTTTTTCGGTCGGTTGATGGGGCGGCCGCAATGGCGATTGGGCAGCTTGCGGCGGTGACGGCCGCAGCATCGTCAGTTGCACCTTTGCCACAAACATTTGCCGCGATCAATGTGGGTGTTGAGACATTTCATGATAGTTTGCAGGCACAGGGCGCGTCTGTGATTCAGGTCGATTGGCGGCCGCCAGCCGGGGGAAATGATAAATTGGCGGCGATTTTGGCGAAGATGAAGGGGCGATAGGAAGGGGCATTAATCGAGCGCAAATAGATCGCGTACTGTTTGGGTGTAGACGGCCGCATCATCACGCCCAGCAACTTCGCGCAACTGGCTGGTGGGGGCGTGGAGTAGCTTTTTGACCAATGATTGAGACAACAATTCAAGCTGGGCGATAGTTTGTTCGTCTGCATCTGGCATCGAACGCAAGAGGCGGGTCACTTCGCGCTGGCGGATCGTTTCGGCTTGGGCGCGGAGGGCGGTGATGGTCGGCCGTGCGCCTAATTGTTGCAGCTTGCGGGTTAATTGTGCGCTTTCTTCAGTGATGATCGCTTCGACATGCGGGACTTCTTGCTGCCGTTGGTGGAGGGCTTGATCGACCACCGTTTGCAGCGTGTCGATGTCAAAAAGGCGGATGTTGGGCAGATCGCCCACGTCGGCCGCTACATCTCGCGGCACGGCGATGTCGATGAGGACGAGCGGGCTGGTGCGCTGGTCGGCAACAGGGCGCATGAAGTCGCTATCGAGCAAGGTATACGGTGCGCCTGTGGAAGAGATGACGAGATCGGCCGCGCTCATCAATGGTTGCAAATGCTCAAATCCATAGGCGCGGCCGTCAAATTGATCAGCCACTGCCTGAGCGTGTTGGCGGGTGCGGTTGACGACGGAAATTTCACCCACATTTTGTGCCTGGAGCGATTTGAGCGCAAGTACGCCCATTTTTCCCGCGCCGATCAGGACTACTTTTTTGTCGGTCAGATCGCCGATGGTGTGCGCGGCCAAATTAACGGCAACGGAGCTAATGCTGGCGGCGTTGCGGCCGATATTTGTCTCGGTACGCGCCCGTTTGCCGGTGCGGATGGCGGTGCGAAAGAGGGCGCGGAGGGTGGGGCCGCATAGCTGGTGCGCTTGCGCTTGCTCAAAGGCGGCCGTTACTTGTCCCAAAATTTGCGGTTCGCCCAGCACAAGCGAATCAAGCCCCGCGCTGACGTGCATCAGATGTTGGGCCGCTTCATCGGCGTGGTAGGTGGTGGTGATGTCGCTCAGTGCGGCCGGATCGATGTCGCAGAGGCGTGACCATTCTGTTAATAATTGTGTGGGCAGCGTGTCGGCCGTGGGCGCGGCCGCATACAGTTCGACCCGGTTGCAGGTGGAGATAACGGCCAATTCGAGCGCAGGGACGGCCGCGCATAATGGTTTTAGTTGTGCTGTATTCAAACGAACTTGTTCCCGTTGCGACACATCGGCCGCACGGTGGTCAACCCCAATGCAGATGATATTCATAACCCGAATTACCCGAAAAATCTATGTAAAATTATCTAATTTTGTGTAATTCTACAGACAGATAGTGGACGTGGCAACGAAATAAAGGGATAGAACACGGTTTTTCAGCTATTTAGTTTCTCAGTGTATCAGTCAGACGCAAACAGATTATTGCGTTGGTTGAGCGACATTGCCACCACAAATATGCGTGAAAAGACGGCATTTAGGTGCAAAAAATCAAACGGACAGACTGATTTACTGAAACATTGGAAAACCGTACATCCCTTGCATGGTGTGTGTAAAAGTTAGACAATGCACCGTATGGACACAACAATGACACAGCATGAAGTAGCGTACCGGGCGGCGCATGAAACGGCCGTTTTTCTCGATCAAAGCGCATTGGGTTTGCTCAAGCTAACGGGCGAGTCGCGCACCGATTTGCTGCACCGCATGTCTACGCAGGATTTGCGTGGGGTGCAAGCGGGGAGCGGCCGGGCGACGGTGCTGACGACGGAGATCGGGCGTATTATCGACCGCCTCATTTTGTTTGGGGGGGATGACATGGTGTATATGCTGACGAGCGAAAACAATGCGGATGCGATTGCGCGTTATTTGTTGCGCTTTGTCTTTTTCAATGATGACTTTCATATTGCGCCGGTGACAGAGACGGCGATTGTGGGGGTGTATGGCGCGGGGGCGGCCGCTGTTTTGGCGACGGCCGGTTTATTGACAACTGAGCTATCGCTTTATGGGTGGCAGGGCAATGTGTATCGCGTTGATCCAGTGGCGGGAGACGGCTATTTGGTGACATGCCCAACGGCCGAACTGCCTGACCTGATGGCGCGGCTGACGGCCGCACACGCGCACCCCATCGACGATGCGCTCTTCGACTATTTGCGAATCGAAACGGGACGGCCGCGTTTCGGCCGAGAGCTAACCAATGCGTACATTCCGCTTGAGACGGGATTGTGGGAAGATGTGTCGTTCTCAAAAGGGTGCTATATCGGGCAGGAAATTATTGCGCGGATGGAGAGCCGGGGGAAGCTGGCGAAGCAGATGGTGTCGCTGTCGGCCGATGTGCCATTGACGGCCGGGACAGAGCTGCTATTGAGCAATGGTAAAAAGGCGGGGACGATCACATCGGCCGGATCTGGGGTGGCTGGCAATTTTGCGCTTGGTTATGTAAAGACGGCCGTGCTAGAAAGCGAAATGCCGTTGGCGACGGCCGACGGCATTTCTGTTATCAGGAGATAGAGTTAGAGAGGGGAGATAGAGACAAGACGAAGAAGACAGATGGCGTTGACCAAATCTTCTCTCTATCTCAAGACGCTATCTCTTTACGGCGAAACCAGTGGCGGCGACCAATCCAAATAGGGCGAGGAGCAACCAAGTGATGGGCTGCGCGGTCTGTGTACCGATGTAGCTGGTGGACACCTGCAACGGAATTTCAGCGATGCAGTTGATGTCGTTTGTAAGGCTGTCGTTGACCGATGTTTCTAAGTCGTCTGATTGAATGGTGACATCATGCGCTACGCTGCCCGTACATGCGCTGCTGATGATAGGCGCGGTGGCGGAGCAGACAAAGGTTGTGCTTTCGCCAGGAGCGAGCGGGGTATCGGGCGCATCATTGCAGCTATATGACGACAAAAATGTGTCGCTGATTGTCTCGATTTCCAGTGTGGCGGGGCGTTCGCCATTGTTTGTGACAGAAACAGTGTAGTTGAGCAATAGTGTTTCGCCGTCTTGCTCTGCTATCAGCGCGTATTGTTGAATTGCCAATGTTGTGAAGCGAGGGTATTCGTCGCAATCGACGGCCGTTGTTTGTACGGTCGTCATCTCTTCTGCGAGCAAGTCGCCCGATATGGTTGCGGTATGGGCCACTTCAGGCGCACATGCACCGTAGAGGGTTGATAGTTCGGCCGTGCATGTCCATGCGGCGACTGCACCCGGTTCAACTGTTTGTATCAACGCTTCTGCACAACTGTATTCAATAAACGCTGTATCGGGCGTGGTGGCGAGTGAGAGGGCGGCCGCTATTGTGCCAGTGTTGGCTGCCTCAATCGTATAGCGCAATATAACGCGATCCATTACATCTAACCCAAGCGGTAAATTTTCTGCTGTTTGCTTCAATGCGATGCGTGCCTCTTGTGGGGCTTCTTCACACGCAACTGCTACTGTTTCTGTATGTGTGATCGGGTTTGTCAGCCCTGCCACCTCAATTGCTACTTCGTGTGCTAACTCTGGTGTACATTGCTCGTGTGCCAAAGAGATAGTTGCCGTACACATCCATGTGCCTTGCAAAATACCTGGTTCAAGCAGTTCTGTTTCGATACTGGTGTCACACATGTAGTTTTCGTATGGTGTGTTGGTAGGAATGAATTGCGAATCGCTCTGTGTTTGGGCATTGGCAACCATTGTGATGATGTAGTCAATGGTGGCGGTGTCGCCATCGTATAGCACGATTGCTTCTTGACTGATTGTGCCAAATGGTTGACCACATAGAGAAACTGTATCGTCCCGGAATGTGTTTGTTACGCCCGGTGTGATGCAGCGTGCGCTCCATATGGCCGTATCTGCATCGCGTGACATAGCCAGGTTCGGGCTATC
>CALECP010000219.1 GCA_937949915.1 uncultured Anaerolineae bacterium | reverse complement strand
CCAGAGTTCTCAGCAAACAGGGACAACGTGTTTGGCAGGCGATTGGATCGTTATTTGATGACACCCTTCTCATGCCTCAACTCACACCTATATAGTTACTTAATGCTTTTGTTGATGAAGCGTTTGCTGGTTCGAAATCATTCGTACCTGGCTCGACCCCTGATTTGCAATGTCAGAAAGCAATTTCCATGATTATCTCCCGCACATGTCACGACAAAGCATTTATTAATGCTACTCTCGAGCGAGCTGACCAATATATTGAGAGTTATAATAACTACACTCGATACTCAGAATTTACAACTAGCTGGAAAGTATTCGTTGAGTTGTTGCGTGCTCAAAAAATGCTCTGATTGCAAAAAGAATAGAAGCTTCTTGTCAAATGTGATTTGTATGCGTAAAACAGAGCATAAGCGCGTGTTTCGGAATGCATCAATGCTCTGTTTTAGTCTACTGTTTCAATCGAACAATTACGCCAGCCGCTTCTCAAACTCGGCCAACAGCGCAGGCAACACCTCAAACAAATCGCCGACCACACCATAATTAACCAGTCGGAAAATCTGGTTATTTTCACTCGGCCGAAAACACCCAAAAGTGGATTCAGCAATAATTTGAACAGACTTTGTAATTGAATTGGTCGATTTTTGGGGATCAACATACTATTTTTGCTTGAAAAGTCGTGATCGCAATCGTTCTTTAGCGAGCCACGATCACGATGAGATGATAACGATCATGAATAATTTCTAAGTTGGTATCAACTTCTTCAACCCTACGATTGCACGACAGTGACATGACAATGCTTGTGATCGTGTTGCGTTTTTGTATGATAGATACATGCGGCATCAAATGGTCGCGGTGGAGGTTATTGACGTATGAAGAAAATTATAAATGCCTATCTCGGTGGTGGTGAAGTGTTCAAGAGAGTGTGTTGGGCATTGGTATTTGTGGTGGCCATCGGCAGCATGTTAAGTGCAGCATTTGACACCGATTACCGTGCCATCGTTCGCAAGCTGGGCGGCATAGCCGAATATGATCTAAATCGGTGCAAACCGCTCCCTGATTATTTACAAGTTGATGTCAAAACAATTGATGATCATACTCACTCAAAGGGCGCAACACGGCGCGTCATCACATTGCAAGGATATTCACCCAACAACGGCCCCTATGCCATCGGTTATGGCACACTCGATTACTATGTCAAAATTGGCGTTAAGGATCACTTCCCGGAAATATCTGGCGGGAGTGATCGTATAGACATCAACTTGACTTATCATCAACCAACTATTTGGGAAGATGACGATTATATGGGCATTCGTGTGTTCGACGTGATCAACTGTTATAACGTAGATGCTGCACCGTTTAAGCAAACGAATTGGATCGTGGTGATGACACGACAACAACACGCTACACTGGGAAGCTCAATTTTGGACAAAGCACCCTTGTTCGATGATCTGCCGCTCTATGAAGCATTAAATGCTGTTGAGCCAGCTACAATTATCACCGTGCGTTCATGGGATGCGGCTCAAGAATTGCTTGAAACGGGTTTGGTATCCGCTTTTGTGGTCGATAGTCGCGGAAATTCTGACGAGCAATTAATGTGGAATCAAGTCGATGCAAGAGCGTTGACTGCGTTGTATTCAACACATGGTTTTTCGCTCGCTGGTGTTGGTTCACCTACACAAGATATAGATATAGCTTCAATGCTGCATCCGACTGATGATGCCTATGCTTATCAGTCAGTTCACACTGCGAATAACGGTTCCTCCTATCCTTATTCCACCTACCCTTTTTATGTTTTATCTCAGGATTACATACAGACACGCGGTGATTTGGTAGATGTAAGTCACTACGAGCAGTTTGCAGACAAATTAATGAAACCACACCGCATGTCAACAACTCCACAACTATCTGATTAAGATCACACTTTTTCTTAATCGCGCTTCGTGATCGTGGATCGTGATCGCTCTTTAGCGAGCCACGGCGACGAGTACGAGGTGGCTGTCACATTGACGCTAATTGCGTTGTTGCGGCCGTTCTTATATGATCGCGCACGTTGGTTCAAAAAAAATAATAGGTGAAAAGATGAAAAAAGTTGGTTTAATTATTTTTGGTGTTGTTGTCGCTGTGTTCCTTTTTAACAAGGTGTTTAATGTTCAGGTTATTCGTTCGATTATACGGGAGATGGGTGGCTCGGCCGAATACGATTTAAGCGATTGCAAACCACTTCCTGATGGCTATAAAGTCAATGTTGTGCCGCAATTTGATGAATATGCAAACCGGATGCGGCGTGTGCTGACATTCTCGGCCGAAAATGTAAAAGATGCGCGGCCGTATTCAATCGGATATGGCACATTAGACCGAAACTACATCAAGCTTGATATTGGCGGTCAGCCGCAAGAGATTCAAGAACGTGATAACGGTCAGGTTCACATCAACTTCACACATTACCAGCCTACAATCTGGAAAGGCGATGATTATATGGGCATCCGTGTATTCGATAAAAACGGTTGCTACCGCGCCTATGATGGTGCATTCAAACAGTCGCAATGGATTGTTGTTCTTGGTAGCAAGGGAGGGCTTCATGAGTCGATCTTATCGCTCGATCCTACCTTTGAAGATTGCCCATTATGTCAAGGTTTGCAACAGCTTGAACCAGCAACCATCATTTACGTTGATACATGGCTGGCGGCGGCGGAATTACTGATCGATGGCAATGTTGCTGCATTTATTCTCGACAATCGACAAGGGCGTTCATCTACAAACCAATCGACTTGGGAGTCAGTGAATAAAGAAGAGTTAAGTCAGCTTTTTGAAACAAGCAACAGTTATTTTTTCGCTATTGATGTTCCGGCCGAAGATTATGGAAAAGCACTGGAGGCTAGAAATATCATTTACCCTCCTTCACAGGAGGAAATGCTTCGGACGAATCCATCTTTGAACATCGACGAATTAGGAGGTTATTGGATATGGTATGAAGACAAATCGTCTGGTGGAGGCACAGGCTACCTCAATAATCCTCTCGATCCAGCGTATGATTTTCCTGGTTTATTAGCGAATTTTTTAGGTTTGGAACGAGAGTAAGCACATCCAATTGGGGAAATAGGATGTCTACGGCCACGAGACAATATCAACGCGCACAGGCAGGATGCTTTCGTAGGGGATGCCGATTGAATCCCCGGCCGCACGGGTAAGATCGATGATGTGTGGTTGGCCGACTGGGATGCGATCATTGATGCGGACGACGACCGATTTGCCTGTGCCGAGGGCGGTGACACGCACCACTGTGCCGATGGCGAGACGTTCATGCGCGGCCGTAAATTTGGCATGGTCAAATATCTCCCCGTTCGCGGTCATCAACCCCTGAAAAAAATTGGAATAGGTGGATGCTGTGCCGCTCTGGAATGGCTGAGGGCTGTCTGCCAGCGATTCGGGGGCGACGGTGTTGAACGGCCGGGGGTTTTCCACATAGACATTGTTGACACCAGTGGCGGGGATGGTGCCAGTGGCTAAATAGTAGGGACTATCATCGGCCGGGGGTGGCACAATGGGCGGCTGTGTGGGGAGTGGCGGCGGGGCGACAGGTGCGGGGGCAGGCGCAAGTGTCGGTTGGACAGGCACAGCTTGCACAGGAACAGGCACGGCCGTGTCAATGGGTTGCGGCGTGTCCGTTGGCAAAGGCGTGTCGGTCGGGCGCGGTGTTTGGGTGGCGGTTGGCAATGGAGTGTGCGTGTTTGTCGGTGTGTGGGTGCGGGTGAAGTTGTCAGGCGGAATCAGCGTGGGTGTAATGGTCGGGGATGGGAACAGGTAGGCCAGTACAGCGTCGGCC
>CALECP010000218.1 GCA_937949915.1 uncultured Anaerolineae bacterium | reverse complement strand
GTAATAACTGTAATTGTCCAGCAAATCATATATGCTTTTATGATGGATTTAATCTAACAGGAGAAGTCATCGCTGTACCAGCCATGTCTGCCTCACAATTCTTGAATGCGTGGTGGCATTTTTATCCTTCCAATACATACTATGCAGATTGGATGGGGACGGCTTCGTCTGTGTTTAACAACAGTGCTTTCACTATTTCACTTGCATCTACAGCAACATCATCGTACCTAGATGTTGCACCTTCAACTGTGTGGAATGCTAATACAACCTGGAATAACACAGTTTCTGCGTTTCATATTTACTAGCAGTGATTTTTACTTTTGGGTATTAATCTGCTGTGGATAGGTCTTAATTTGAGGTCTAATCTCTAATTAGGGCTTTACTGAAGAGCTATGAGGTTAGCTTTTGTACTGACCCCATAGCTCGTTTTGAATGGGATGTGTTGTCTACTCGCTAACGCTTACGGACAACGGCCGCGCTCATCACTGTCATTGCAACAAAAACAGCAATAACGATACACCCATTGACCATGACGGCCGCATGTATATTTAATAGCCGTGTATGAAAATAGAGATCGCTGGCACAGCAAGCAGCGTGAGTAGATAGGAGAGCAGACTGAGCCATTGCTTCGTTCGGGCAGCATACATTAGGCGGGGGAGCGTGAAAAGCAGGGAGAGCAGGACGGCCGTTAGTACCAACAGGGGAAGGTTGCCTAACGCAAAAAGCCGCTCGGCCGCGCCCACCACATAGCTGGCAATACCTACCATCATCAAATTGATGCCCATTAAGCCGACCCATGCGGTGCGGTTGCTTTCGTACACGATTTCGGGTGGCATGGTGAGCAGAAAAAGATAGAGCAGTGACAAAAAGATAAAGATGGCGGGGGTAAACATGACGATGTACCCGTTGCCCACTTCGCCCATTTGCTGAACGGTGTCGATGTTATCGAAAAAGGCGGTCATTTCTGTCATCGCCAATGTGAGACACAACCCAAACAGCAGGGCGGCAATGATAAAGAGCGTCCGATTTTGATGCCATACGGGATCGACTGTGCCGCGCAATTTGCGAATGATGAAGATGCCGATGAGGAAACAGAAGTAAAGCCCGATCAGCAACAATAGATTGATAAAGGCATCACCATCTAGGACGCGCAATTGCACCGTCTCATCTGTTTGCATAGCAACGTCTGGGATGTCGGTGGGGGGAATACGGAAGCGGCCGAGGAGCAAACCGCCCAACAGCAAATGCAGCACAATAGCGATGCCATCAGCCAGAAATGGGGTTTTCAATGTCCGCTTTTCGTGTGCTTCGGAACGGCCGATCACAACAGTTTGTTCGCTCATGCCGGTTCCAGTGTGAATTTGAGCGGATAGCCTTCTAGCCGTGCCGCAAATTGGGCTTTGTTAATACGGGTTTGCGCCTCTGTTTTTGGCAGCGCATCGACAACCGCATTGCCGTTGTTGTGCGCTTCCATCGTAATCGCGTCTGCAAAAATAAGCGGTTTCTCAAAAATACGAACTAGCACATACCTCACAAAATCAATGCTGGTCACATTGTCATTGTGAATAATGATTTTCCACAGGTCGTCATGTTTTACGTCTTGATCTTTATCGATCTCAACATCTGGCGTGGCAACGGCCGCGCATAATGGTTGTAGCATAGAGTTAGATTGTAGCATTTTTATAGTCATAGAGAGAAGTAAGGGGTGTGGTTTTTCAGTTATTCAGTTTCTCAGTATATCAGTCGGCCGCACTGATTGACTGAAACAGTGAATAACTGTGATTTACATGCGCTGAAACTTGACAGTGCGTGGGGCTAGAGGTAGGATACGCGCCTGTTCATAAAGTAAACTTGACAATGGAACATCTCCCGTTTGATTTGAAAACGGTAAGCAATAAAGCAGATGCACGATGATTGTGTTGCATCTGTTTTTTGTGTATGAGGTTGTTTTTTGTCGCTTTTAGGAGCGAATGCACCGATGCAAGAACGTCACGAAGTGCTAACATGGTCTGATGTCGATAAACTGATCGACTACCTTGTGCCACAAATTCGAGGTCAATTTGATTCGATGGTGGTGATCACACGCGGTGGTATTTTACCAGCCGGAATGTTGGCAGAAGCTCTCGACATCACTTATATTTTGACGGCCGCCGTGCGCTTTCCGGCCGACTCACCCAGTTGGTCGATCAACCCCGCGCCCGAATCAAAATTTGTTGTCCCAGAGTTTTTGCAGTTCCCAGATGCGAGCTTGCTAGAGGGACGACGGGTACTGGTAGTCGATGACGTGTGGACACGCGGCCGCAACATTGTGACTGTCGCCAGTCGCGTAGACGCGGCCGGGGGCAACCCAGAGACGTGTGTGCTGCACTACAAGCCCGGTTCATCGCTCTATCCCGGCATGACACCGACATACTATGCGGCCGTCACCGATGCGTTCATCCACTATCCCTGGGAACTAGATCGGGATATGCGTGGCATCGGCCGGGTGACGACCTAACCAATTGACGAAAAACAAGCGTTTTGCTAGGATCGGCAACGCTTAGATTAAAAACATTCGATTCTCATAAAGATAAGCGAAAATGTGCTTTTGAGGTCGGTGAAAATTGGGTTCTCGGCGGCGGAAATGCGGCGAATCGTGTCAGGGCCGGAAGGCAGCAGCACTAAGACGTTTTTTCTGGGCGCCCGAGGTGACCTGATTTTCATCGTCCTGAGAAGCACATTTTCTTTATGAGTTTGCCTTGCGATGAAAAAGTTTCTGTTATTTTTTACCATCCTGTGTGTGGTGGTGTCGGGTGGGATGGCGATTGCGCTGATACAACGCCAACGAGATTCCTCTTTTGCTATTTTTTCTGTTGTCATCGACGATGCAGCCCCTATCCAGGTAGAGGGGCAATTTGCGCGTGTGCAAGATGTATTGAACACGGCCGGAATTTGGTTGCGGCCGGTCGATTTGATCACGCCAGACGTGTTGAGCGTCCCCGATGCACAACGGCCGATCATCATCAATCGCGCTCGTGAAATCGACGTGGTGCTGCCCAGCGGCCGGACATTGTACTTCACCCATCAGCCCACATTAGGCGCGTTTTTGGCCGAAGCGAACATCACGGTACGCGCCAACACTACTGTGTTGGCCGATGGGTTGCCGATTGCGTTTGGTCAGATCAATGCGCTGCGCTTGCCTGAAGTGGTGATGATCACACAACCTGATCGCACCGCCCAAACGGCCGCACAAACACCCGTTCTAGCCGTCACTGTTTTACCCCAAACGACCCCCTTGCCAACCGCTCCGCCGTCGCAGCCCACACCACTGCCTACCCCCGTACCAACGCAAGCCAGTGCGGCCGCTTATCCGGCCGGATCGTACCCCGTCGCCCAGCCAGAAAACCCCATTAGCAACGCCCAATACGAAGATGTCGAACTGCCTTTTGAGACGATTTGGGAAGCGAGCGAACAATTTGAGCTAGACACGACAGGCGTAGTAATGGCGGGGCAACCGGGCATTCTGCGGCGTGAATTTGGGGCGGATGGCGCATTGTTGCGCGAGTTCGTATTTCGAGAGCCGATCACACAGATCAACGGATACGGCACACGGCTGGTGATCCGCACATTGACAACGGACGACGGGGAGACGCACGACTATTGGCGTAAAGTAGAGATGCGTGTCACCTCCTACACGGCCGCCACGTCGGGCAAAGCGCGGAGCGACCCCTGGTACGGCATCACGGCCAGCGGTGTGCAGGCGGGGTATGGTGTCGTCGCGGTTGATCGGGCGATTGTCCCCTGGCGCTCTTGGATTTATGTGCCGGGGTATGGCAAGGGGTATGTGGGGGATGTCGGCGGTGGCATTATCGGCCGCTGGATCGATTTGGGGTATGACGAAGATGCGTTTGAATGGTGGAGTGGCTTTAGCGATGTATACTTCCTCACGCCCGTACCGGAGCCAGAGCGCATCAACTACCTGTTGCCGCAAGAATTGCCACCGCTACCCGGCCGCTAATCTATCATGGAACATCCTCGCAAGTTGCTGGAACAGCACGCCATTCACCCCAAAAAGAGCCTGGGACAAAACTTTTTGTTCGATGATTCGCTGCTGCACAAAATCGTTGCGTCGGCCGATCTTGACCCGGCCGATCATGTGCTGGAAATCGGCCCTGGTGTCGGCGCGTTGACCGGGGTGCTGGCGCAAGCGGCGGCGCGTGTGGTGGCGGTCGAATTAGACAATCGTCTGCTGCCGTTGCTCCATGAACAACTCGCCCCGTACCCGCACGTCGAATTGCATCATGCTGATATTTTAGACCTCAATCCGAGCGATCTATTTGACCGGCCGTATGCGGCCGTGGCCAATGTGCCTTACTACATTACGGGCGCGATCATGCGTCACCTGCTATCGAACAAACCGATGCGGCCGAAACGAATCGTCTTCACTGTACAAAAAGAGGTGGCGGAACGGATGACTGCCCCGGTGGGTAAAATGAGCCTGTTGGCAGTCAGTACCCAATTTTATGGCACAGCCAGCATCGTTAGTCATATCTCGGCGGGCGCATTTTGGCCAAAACCGAAGGTGGCTTCGTCTATTGTGCGAGTCGATGTGAGCGAGCAACCACCGGTGAACGAAAAGCTTTTTTTCCGTCTTGCCAAAGCGGGGTTTAGTCAAAAGCGCAAACAGTTGAAGAACAACCTGCGGGCGTTGCAATTGGGAGATGATGTGATCGCGGAAAATATGGCGGCCGTGGACATTGACGGCCGTCGCCGTGCCGAAACGCTCTCTGTTCCCGAATGGCGTGCGTTGACCGCGCAGTTTGCGACGTTGGTGGGTTAGTATTTCAGTGGGTCAGTCAATCAGTATTTCAGTAAAGATAGAGGTCAGATTGGCCTGATAAGCTAACGAACAAGTAAATCCATGACCGTTTGTGTACAATAGCTGACAACACAAACCACGATATGATGATGAAACCGACTTACTCGATTATCGCTCCCGTTTATAACGAAGAGCCTGTTCTCCATAAATTGCACGAACGCATTGCTGAGGTGATGGATGAGGTGGGCGAACCCTGGGAATTGTTGCTGGTCAATGATGGCAGCCGGGATCGTTCGGCCGACATCATCGCCCAATTGCACAGCAAAGACCCCCGTGTGCGCGGCATCAGTTTCTCGCGTAACTTTGGCTTTCAGGTCGCCGTCACGGCCGGACTGGATCACGCGCAGGGCGACGCGATTATTTTGACCGACGCAGACCTGCAAGACCCGCCCGAAGTGATTCCCCGCATGATCGAAAAGTGGAAAGAGGGGTTCGATGTGGTGTACGGTGTGCGCGGCGAACGAGAGGGTGAGACGTTCTTCAAAAAATTAACGGCCAAACTGTTTTATCGCACTATCGACGTGATCACCGGGATCGATATTCCGCTCGATACGGGCGATTTTCGACTGATGGATCGGCGTGTTGTCACCGCGCTGACAGGGATGCGTGAGCGCAATCGCTTTTTACGAGGCATGGTTCCCTGGGTCGGCTTCAAGCAAACGGGTGTCACCTACCAGCGTCATGCTCGGTTTGCTGGCGAGTCAAAATTTAATTCGGTGCGCCAAATGTTGCCGTTTGCGATGGATGCGATCACCAGCTTTAGCTATTTTCCGATGCAATTAGCGACGTTTTTCGGCTTTTTTGTCGCTTTTCTCAGCCTAATTGCGATTGTGGCGGTGGTACTTTTGCGCCTACTCTCTAGCGAGGTGGCGTTCGAGGGGCAAGCATCGACGTTGGTGATGGTTCTGTTTTTGGGGGGGATTCAACTGATCTCACTGGGCATTTTGGGTGAGTATCTCGGCCGGATTTACGATGAGGTGAAAGGGCGGCCGATGTACTTGATCGACAAGGCGTGGGGCATCGACAAAGAGGAATGATGCACATTTTGTTGCTCACACCCCAATTGCCGTATCCGCCTCACCAAGGGAATGCGCTGCGAAACTTCCACATCATCAAGGGATTGGCTGAGACGAATGAGGTGTCTCTGCTCACATTTGCCGACGACACGGCCGACTTTGGGCCGCTCGTCGATATTTGCACAGAAATCGTCACCATCCCGCCGCCCAAACGCACCACAATCAAGCGGCTATGGCAGCTTGTAACGACGCGCCGCCCCGACATGGAACACCGTCTTGACTCGTTCTCGTTTGATGTTGCTCTCCATCAGTTGCTGACTGAAAACCAATTTGACCTGGTACAAATAGAAGGGATCGAGTTGGCGCGGTCGATAGACATTATCCGTGATAGCAGTCCACAATCGTATATTGTATTTGATAATCATAACGCGGAAACGGCGTTGCAGCAGAGCGCGATGGCGACCGATTGGCACAAGATCGGCCGTTGGCCGGCGGCCGTTTATTCGTGGATACAGGTGCAGCGATTGCGCCGTTTTGAGCTGTGGGCGTGTGCCGAGGCGGATGCGGTGACGGTGGTGAGCGAGGATGACAAACAGGCGTTAGGCACATTGATCAAAACCCATTTGCGCCAGCCATTGCGCCGCGAAATCAAAGTTGTGCCAAACTGTATCGACACGACCAACTACCAAGTGCGTGACGAGGTGCAGGCGTTTGATGTGGTGTTTACAGGCAAGATGGATTATCGGCCGAACATCGACGCGATGCTGTGGTTCTGTGATCAAATTTGGCCGCTATTACGCGCACAGCATCCAGAGGTGACATTGGCGATTGTGGGGCAAAAACCACATGCGCGACTGGCGCGATTAGCAGAGCTAGAGGGGGTGACGCTGACCGGGTGGGTGGAAACTGTTGTGCCGTACCTGCATGGTGCGAAGGTGGTGGTGATGCCGCTCCGCATGGGAAGCGGGACGCGGCTCAAATTGATCGAGGCGATGGCGGCCGGTGCGCCGGTAGTCAGTACGCCGCTCGGTGTGGCGGGGTATCCGGTGGTCGATGGGCGACATGTGCTGATGGCAGATCAGGCCGAATCGTTTGCGCGGGTGGTGGGGATGTTGTTGAGTGATGAAAAGCTGGCGGCCGCTTTGTCTGAAGCAGGGCGCGAATTGGCGGCCGATTATGATTGGCGCACTGTTATTCCCCGTTTTGATCGGCTGGCACAATCGTTGGTACGGCTAAAGGTTTAGAGGGCGTATTTTTGGACATGCGATGCGGAGCGTCCGATGTCTCGACCGCACAATAAAGATGCGTATTCCCCTTTTTACCTACGCGCTCCACGACTCCCAGATGGTAGAGACAGTACAGCATTTTTTGCGCGAGGGTGCGGGGTTGACTGATGGCGTGGGCGAGGTCGGCCGAATCGAAACAGTGATCTAACTGACTGGGCAAGAGTGTGGCGAGGTCGGCCGCACTCTCAAACCGATAACTGCCCACCACTTCGATCAAGCGGCGTTCTGCCACAATCCAGCCACGCCGTCTGCGATGCTTGCGCTTGGCATCGTACAGCTTAAATTCGTCGAGATGCACGAGCAACACATCGAGTGTCAAATCGGGATAGGCGACCATTTTGGGCAAGGAAACCAGTTCGTCGAACAGGTGATAAATGGTGCAGCGTTTGGGCGATTTGCGTCTTTTGCCTTGCTTGTTGATCCATTTGGCGGCCGCAATCGGATAGACGACGCGCACCGCATGGTCGGGGGTGAGCGCGTCCAGTTTGCGCTTCATTTTGCCCAGTCCGGCCGTTTGGATTTCGATCAACTGTTCCCCGCGCACAATGTCGATCACATATTGCTCTAGCGGCACTTCAAAGCAATCCCCCGCTTGGGCGACATATTGCTTCAATTGAATGTGCAGTGCTTTCTCGTTGAGTGTACCGATCATGGTGGCATGTATTCTACAGAAGTTGTTGCCAGTGCAACAATTGACCGATGCTAGACCAATGTGTAGACTTACCCTTGACATGCGTTTCCAGTAAAGTTATTGGTGTGTAAACGTGGTCGCCAGTTGAAATAGTTAACTAAAAAGGTGTATATACGATGTTAAAATTTAACTTTTCCCCATATGGTAATGTTGTTCGTATTGCAGTGATTGCACTGTTTTGTTTGTTGTGTTTGCCGACGATAGTGAGTGCACAAACCTCATTTTCGTGTGCTGATGTCACCGAAATTCCTACTATCGAGTGTGAAGCTCTTGTGTCACTCTACAATAGTACAGGTGGAGATGATTGGTCTTTTGATTTTAATAGCCCCGATGAATATCAGGATGTCCAACAAGGCTGGTTGCAAACAACAATGCCTTGCTCTTGGCATGGTGTCATTTGCTCTGCTGGTAATGTGATTGAGCTAAATAAGGGATGGAGTGGGTTTTCGGGGACGATTCCCCCAGAAATCGGAAATCTGACTAATTTGATGGTATTGGATCTGGATGGTAATGAACTGACGACACTTCCGGCCGAGATCGAGAATTTGACCAATTTAATTGAACTCTCTTTACATTGGAATCAGTTGACTGTCGTTCCACCCAAAATCT
>CALECP010000217.1 GCA_937949915.1 uncultured Anaerolineae bacterium | reverse complement strand
CAGCTAGTCAGCTAGTCAGCTAGTCAGCTAGTCAGCTAGTCAGCTAGTCAGCTAGTCAGCTAGTCAGCTAGTCAGCTAGTCAGCTAGTCAGCTAGTCAGCTAGTCAGCTAAGAGGCTGGCAAGCCAGCCTTCTTTTTTTTGCTGACTGGCTGACCGGCTGAAATGCTGACAAGCTAATAATGGAGTAACAAAATGGCACAAATTACGGCGAGTAAATCATTTGAAGTAGAAGATGGTACACGGTTGACGGCCGCTATCAAGGCGCAAGGGATCGATATACTGCATCGGTGCGGCGGTAACGCGAAATGCACGACGTGCAAGGTGACGTTTAACAGTGGTGAACCGGAGACGATGACGGCGGCCGAACAGGCGAAGCTGGAAGAGAATGACGCAGTGGGCGACTATCGTTTGTCGTGCCAGATTTTGTGTACGGCCGAGATGGATGTGAATGTCTTGATGACGATGAGTAGCACTGGCTTGGACGATGCGGGGCCGGAATTGGCGGCCGAGATTCCTGCTTGAAACAAAGCGTTGGGCGAGATGATAGTAGGGGCCGTGCCTTGTGCCTGCCCCGGTGTTGCGGCGACTGTTCGGGGCGACCACAAGGGTACGCCCCTACGTCGAGTCCAGCATTATTTTTTCAAATCTGAACAACTTAGGACACGGTTAACCGTGTCCCTACAGCCGTTTTGTCATAGCAAACATGATCGATAAAAAGCGTTGGTTAACGGCCGTTTTGTGCGGCTTGTTTTTATTTTTGGGCGGGTGTGTGCAAGAACGGCCGCCCCTGCCGACCGTTGTTCCGATGATACCGACTGTGACGGCACTGCCACCGATGACTGATGTGCCGACAGCCACACATACGCCGACAGCCATTCCTACCGATACCCCAACGGCGACAGCGACACACACGCCTACCTCTACCCCGACTCCAACAGCGACACCACGGCCGACGGCAACCCCTTTGACGATGATCGTGCCGATTGAGGTGGGGCAAGCGGCCGTGCCTGTGCAAGCCTGGGCTGATCTAGAGGCGTTTTGGGCGGCCGATTTACCGGCGTATGATTATATGGAAATCACGGAGCGGTATGGGCTGGATGCGGGGGCGCGAACAGTTGTTGTGCCGCCTGCGGCCGAGGGCGAGACGCGCACTTTTTTGGTAGATGAGGACGAAATAGAAGCGACGCTGGTGTTGGCGACGGACAATGCGTACTTTTGGATGGGGGCTGACGTGGCATATGAGACGGCCGAGCTTGAGCGCATTGCCGATATGCTTGATACAACATGGTATCCGCGCCTGACCGACCTGTTTGGTACAGAGTGGCGGCCGGGCGTGGACGGCGATCCGCGTTTTAGCATTTTGCACTTTAATGGCGGCGACGACCTGACAGATCTCGGTTATTTTGATAGCACACATCAATACCCGGCCGACTATGACGAGTACTCGAACCAGCAAGAAATGTTGTTTATGAACATGAGCGAATTGACGTTTGGGGATGACGAATATGCGGGGACATTGGTGCATGAATTACAACATTTGATCCAATGGAATCAGGACGAAAATGAGGAGACATGGCTCGATGAAGGGCTGTCACAATTGGCTGAGATTGCGAATGGGCTAGAGACGGCGTACACCGAAGATTATTTGGCGGACAGCACGGTGTCGCTAACTGGTTGGCAGTACGAGGATGAGTATGTGTACCAACATTATGCGGCTTCCTATTTGTTTATGACGTATATGTGGGAGCAGTTGGGCGAGGATGCGATTCGGGCATTGGCGGCCGAACCGGCGAATGGGTTGCTGGCGGTGCAGCGGGTGCTGGATCGTTTTGCGCCGGGGGTCAGTGTGCGCCAATTTTTGGATGATTGGGCGGCCGCCAATTTGCTAGACGGCGAGGTAGATGACCCGCGCTATGGGTATGATGCGCTGTGGCTGCCAGCGGCCGATCCAGAGGCTTATGTGTACGATGTTCCGTATGGGGTGGTCAATACGGTTGCGCCGTTTGGGGTGCATTATGTCGATTTTTCTGTGCCGGGAACGTACACGCTGTCGTTTGCGGCCGATACCCAGACGGCGATTATGCCAGTGCAGCCGTTTGAGGGCACAGATATGTGGGTTGCGCCCGGTTTTGACAATGTGGATGCGCGGTTGACCCGGCCGCTCGATTTGCGGGATGTCGGCAGTGCGACGCTCGAATTTGCGATTTGGTATGACATCGAACCTGATTACGATTTTGGATTTGTCAGTGTGTCGGCCGATGGGGGCGAAACGTGGGAGGCGTTGCCGGTGGCGTATCCGTATGATGATATTTTTGGGGACGCGCTCAATGGACAGAGCTTGGACAATGACAACGATGGGGATGGCTGGATCAACGAGTCGATCCCGCTCGATCAATGGGTGGGGCAGCAGATTTTGTTGCGCTTTGAGTTGGTGACAGATTGGAGCGACAGCTATGCGGGGATGGCGGTTGATGCGATTGGGATCGCGGAATTGGGCGGCCGTTTGTCAGATGATGGCTGGACGGCCGAGGGGTTTGTGTTGGCTGGCAATATGTTGCCGCAATTGTGGTCGTTGCAATGGGTGCAGGCGGGGGCGGTGCGGCCGCTTGCGCTGGATGAATTTAATCGGGCGCAGGTGATGGTCGATATTCCGGCCGATGGCGCAACATTGATCATCATGCCGCAAACGCCGTTGGTGACGGCCGATGCGACGTATTGGCTGGAGTTAGATTTGTGATGCTGTTTGAGTATGAACCGTTTTTCGACATGATTCAGGGGACGCAGTTGGCGGGGTGGGTGGATGTTTTGCGGCCGTTGACGACGGCCGCCATGCACCGAGACGGGCATGGCAAGATGGCGGCATGGCAACACGCCGTTGCCTCGCTGCCCGATTTGACGGCGACGACGGTGAGCCTAGCCGATGGCGTGACGGTGGATGGGATATGCGGGGCTGACCAACGCGCACAAGCCATTAAACACCTTTCTTCTCTTCATCCC
>CALECP010000216.1 GCA_937949915.1 uncultured Anaerolineae bacterium | reverse complement strand
AGACACCGATTGCGGCATCGTCGGCTGCGGCGCGGCCGTCTGACGCGGCCGTGCAGGCTGCCGCGCCTTCCCCCGTGCGGCCGGGGCAGGCGTTTGCGCCTCCGTTCGTGGACGGCGGCGCGGCTGCTTGCGTAAACGTTTTATCCTACGACTCATAATAAATTACGAATGACGAGTAGTGCGTATCATTGATCGCGTTCTTCACAGTCATAACAACACGACCAATCGCGGTAAAACAAATGCCTACCTGCATCGCCAACCACTCGTCACTCGTCACTCGTCGTTCGTCACTAAACATCATCATTCAAATACTCTCGAAAATTCCGCATCCCACGCGCCCAGTCGGGCGACTGTTGTAAAGCCATCGACATCGGCGGGATAGAATGTGCTGGTGCTACGCCGGACAGTTTCACCCGACGTTCGCAATCTCATGTTCAAATGCTCCGTACAAACCAATTCGCCCTGATCATCACTGATCGCCATATGGCGAATAAATTTGATTTGATGCAGCCGATCCCCTTCGAGGCGAAAGGTGCTTTTTTCGATCATTACGCCATCCATATCCCCTTGCGAAGCAGATGGTGTCGTCACAAACATACGAAAAGCGTGCCACACCATATTGAGGTAGGTCGCCGCTAAATCGAGACCCGCCTCTTGTAGCTGCCGCTTGAGCTGTTGCTCCGCTTTCAGTAGTTCGTCCATAAAAATTCACAGGCCGTCATATTGCACGGTAGGGACACGGCGCGCCGTGTCCCTACCGTGCAGGCGGTCAATGTTGCAGAGCCGCCTTTTCCTCATGTCGCTCAAGGGCTAACGCGATCAAGCGGTCAAGCAATTCGGAGTATGGCGTGTGTGTCGCTTCCCACAGCTTCGGGTACATCGAAATGCTGGTGAAGCCGGGAATCGTGTTGATCTCGTTGATGTAAAAAGTGCCTGTATCGACATCGAGCAGAAAATCGACACGCCCCATACCAGCGCCATCAATCGCTTTGTAGGCGGCCAATGCGAGATCGCGCACTTTTTTGACTTGCCGCGCATCCAGTTTGGCTGGAATAAGCAATTCGGTGTCGTCAGTCACATATTTTGCTTCGTAATCATAAAATTCGCGGCTCGGCCGTAATTCACCAACGACGCTCGTCTCTAGCACATCGTTGCCCAGCACAGCGATCTCAAATTCGCGCACGTTTTTAACCGCTTGTTCTACTACAATGCGTCGGTCGTACTTGGCGGCCGCCTGAATACCGTCAAACAAGTCGATGCGCTCACTGCATTTAGAGATGCCCACGCTGCTGCCCAAGTTGGCCGGTTTGACAAACATCGGGTATTCCAGCACCGCCTCTAACTGATCGAGCGCGGTTTCGTTATCCGCATTCCATTCGCTCCGTACCAGCAGCGCATAAGGCAACACGGGCAAGCCCTGCGCCTCCATCACATTTTTGAACACGGCCTTGTCCATGCCCACGGCCGATCCAGTGACCCCTGCGCCCACATACGGCACATTCAGCATCTCGAACAGCCCTTGCACCGCGCCATCCTCACCATATGTGCCATGCAGCAAGGGGAACATCACGTCGATGTCCTTCAAAAATTCTTCCGGTGGAATCGAAAATTTGTTGTCATCGCTGCCAACAAGCCATTCGCCTTCCTTTGTAATACCAATGGGAACGATGTTGTATTTGGTCGCGTCCAATGCGCCAATCACCGACTCGGCTGACCGAATCGACACTTCATGCTCTTGAGAACGGCCGCCAAATACGACACCGACAGTTAATTTATCACTCATAATTCTTCGCTATCCGCGAGTCGCCACTCGCTGTTTTCTTCTCGTTTATCGTTGAAATACCAGTCGCCGACCAATTCGACTTCTGGCTCTAGTTCCACATTAAAATCATCGCGTACCTGCTGGTACACGAAATCGAGCAAATTCACGATGTCCTTTGCCGTCGCATTGTCATCGTTCAGGAAAAAGTTGGCATGTTTTTTAGAGATATGCACACCGCCCATGCGCGTCCCTTTTAGTCCGGCCGTGTCTATCAAATACCCGGCATAGAAATGTTCAGGATTCTTGAACATCGACCCCATCGTTGCGCCAGAAGGTTGTGTCTCCTTGCGGTGCGCCACAAAGCCGTCTGCCCGGGCTTGCAGCACAGAAACTTGTTCGGGAACAAGCTCAAATTCGGCCGACAAGATAACCGGGCGCGGCCGTCCTTTTCGCACTTCCTCTTTCAGCGCACTCTCGCGGTACGCATATTGCATTTCGTCATTCGCCATGTAGCGCATCCCCTTGCCCGGCTCCCAAACAGTCGCCGACACTAGGTTCGCTTTTGTATCTGACCCATGCGCCCCCGCATTGCCAAACACCGCGCCGCCCACCGTCCCAGGGACACTGACCGCCCATTCGAGACCGCTCAACCCTTTGTTGATGCACTGCCGCGCCAGCGACGAGAGATTGGTACCAGAGTCGGCCGTACAGACCACATTTACGCCGTTGCTCCGGTATTTGACACGCTTGCAGCGATTTTGAATCACCAGCCCGCGCACCCCTTCGTCCGACACCAAAATGTTTGAGCCGCCGCCGAGAACAAAGTATGGAATACGGTACTCATACGCCAATTCGGCCGCCAATTGCAATTCGTCCCGTGTACGGGCGATCACAAACAGCGATGCCTTGCCACCCACCCGTGCCGACGTAAATTTTGCCAGCGGCTGGTCTTGGTGAAATTCATCTTCAAAGCGTGTTTGCAATCGTTCGATTAGACTACTCATTTACTGCACTCCCATGCGTTTTTTCAAGCCAGCAATCACGGACAAACCGACCGCATTGCCATCGCCAGCACCCATCGTCAGCACCACGTCGCCCGGTGCGACGCGATCCAGCAGATAGACGGCCGCCTGTTCATTTTCGCCGACATAATGGGCAGATGGATGCCCGTTTTCATTCATGGCAGCCACCACTTGTGCCGAGTCGATGCCCAGCGTGTCCCGTTCGCGGCTGCGATAAATATCTAGCACGATCACACGATCTGCATCGGTGAACGATTCGGTAAATTCGTCAAAATACAGCTTGGTGCGACTGTAGGTATGGGGCTGCCACACTGCCCACACAGTCCGGCCGGGATACCGTTGTTTCGCGGCCGCCAATGTCATGCGTATCTCAGTCGGATGGTGTGCATAATCATCGATCACCACCACATCGCCCACACTGCCCACTTCTTCAAAACGACGGCCGACCCCGCCAAACTTCATCAGTGAATCCCGAATAACGCTGAACTCGATTCCAAGATCAAGCGTAACCGCAATCGCCATCAACGCATTGCGGACATTGTGTTCGCCCGGTACACGCAGCCGCAACAGCCCCACCAAATCCTCATCCTCAGTGACGACACAATCGGTGCCGCCCAGCGCGTTCGGCCGGATTTGTTCCGCCCGTAATTGCGCCCGTTTGCCCAAGCCCACTTGGTATATTTCAACGGGGTCATCCAATCGCGCGAGCAATTCGCGGGTCATCACATCATCCGCATTGACAACGAGACGGCCGCTATCCGGCAGCGTCAGCGCAAATTGATAAAAAGCGTCGATATAAGCCGCATCATCGGGGAACATATCAGGATGGTCATGCTCCAAATTGTTGATCACCGCCACTTCCGGGTTCAGCCCCAAAAACATGTAATCATATTCGTCCGCTTCGATCACGAAAAACTCGCCATCACCCGCCCGTGCATTCGTCCCAATCGACGGCAAAACACCGCCCACGATCACCGACGGGTCAAAGCCACCATCGAGCAAAATTTGGGCAACCATACTCGTCGTCGTCGTTTTGCCATGTGTGCCAGCGATTGCAATCCCGATTTTGTCGCGCAGGAGCGCACCCAAAAATTCAGCGCGTTTCATCACAGGAATCGCTTGCTCACGGGCGGCCGTCACTTCTACATTGTCGGCCGGAATCGCGCTCGAAATCACCAACGCACTCGCCCCCAAAATCTGCTCGGCCGCATGACCAATCGACACAATCACCCCCAGACCGCGTAATTCATTGGCAAAATCGCTATCCTGCATATCAGAGCCGCTGACCGTATAGCCCTGCTCCACCAGCACACGCGCAATCGCCGAGATACCACTGCCACCAATGCCAACAAGGTGGATGTGCATCTCTGATAAAAGTCTGAACGGTTCTTGTTTCATCATTACCATGTCACTTACTTTCTTACTTTTCAACTGTCTTACTTCCTAAATCAAAACGATCAACACCACCAAAAACAGCACCACCAAAACCAACGGCAGCACCAAGCCACCCATGATTTCAAACGGCAGATAATTCATGATCGTCTGTGCGCCTTCGATGACGTTCGGCCGCAGCAGCGTCGTCGGCTCAAACGGATAGCCTTGCCCCGGCAGCAGCCGCGTCCAGCCATCTTGCGCCACGCGATACTCCAAAAACGAGAGCAACGTGCCGAACAACAAATAGCCATTGACACCGCCCAAGACACCACCCAGCAAACGCTCTTGCAAATTGTCTTTCGCGCTCAATTTGTCCGCTTTGAAGCTGGTTAATGAGGGGCCTTCATAGCTGAAAAAGGTGATGATCAAATGGATCACGACCAACACCCAAAATTGCTCCCGCAATACGTCGTTCTGCGGGATAGTCGGATCAGTTCCCAAACCGAGCGCATCAAAACCACGCCATGCGAATGTTTGCAAGATAAAGAGCGACAGGATTTGTCCGGCCGTCACCACTATCTCTTTCGCCCAACCCCGAATCGCCCCCATCAGCGCAAAAAATAAGACGAGAATCCAGAATAGATTGACTAGGTTGATCATCGTTAAACCTCTTAGCGCACAGCGATTAGCTGTTTGCCAATTCCTCCAACACGTCGGCAATGCGGCCCGGCGCGTCAGGTATATCGAGCGCGGACGCTGCACGTTTCATCGCGTCTAGCTTGGCACTATCGGCCAATATCGCCATGATCGTTGGCAGCAACGTCTCGTTCATCATGTCATCATCAATCCGCACACCCGCGCCACGCTGCACCAAAAAGTCTGCATTCACTTTTTGATACCGCCACGCATGGGGATACGGCACTAAAATCGCTGGCACACCAAAAGCAGGACATTCGCCCAGCATACTCGCGCCAGCCCGTGCGAGTACCAGATCGGCCGCCCGGAAGCCCATGCCCATCTGTTCATGTAAATACGGAAACGGCTTGTAATGCGGCCGTAAATCATCTGGCAACGTCTCCGCAAACGCCGCAACTTCATCCCATGTCAATGTACCACTGACATGAATCACTTGTGCCGTCTGCAACAGATCGGGCAAAATCGCCATCAACGCTCGGTTGATACTCTGTGCGCCCCGGCTGCCGCCGAACACGAACAATGTCGGCCGTCTATCATCCAAATCAAATGTCGCCCGTGCCTCTGCTTGCGAAAGAATCAATGCCTCTCTTAAAGACGCACGAACCGGGTAGCCCGTCACCACCAATTTGTGCGGTGGCAGAAAAGCGGCCGAGCCATCGGTCGTACATGCGATCTTCTGCACCAATGGTTCAACGCGCTTGATCGCCGCGCCCGGTTCGACATCGGGCAAATAAATCGCGGCCGGAACACCGCGCAGCTTCGCCGCCACCGCAACCGGGGCATTGACATAGCCGCCGGTCATCAGCAGCGCGTCTGGCTGAAAACGGCCGATAATCTGCCACGCCTCCAGCGCACCTTTCGCCAGTTTTAGCACGTTCGTTGCCTGCTTGCGCCGCGAAACACCAGCGATCTGCCCTCCGGCAATCGTCTGCAATTGCAAACCAGCACGCGGGACAAGCGTCTCTTCCATCTGTCCATGCGTTCCAATCCACAACATAGCGTTATCCTGCAAGCCGCGTCTCCGCAACTCATCCACGACGGCGAGCGCGGGATAGACGTGACCGCCCGTTCCGCCGCCGCTGATCAGCACTTTCACGAATCGTCTCCATAGCATTATTGGCTGGGCGGAGCGTGCGGCCGACACCGGCATCACGCGACACATTCAACAGAATGCCCACCCCCAACAACGTGATCAAAATACCTGTTCCACCGTAGCTCATAAAGGGCAACGGCATCCCGGTAAATGGCATTGTCGAAGTGATAACAGCGATGTTCATCAACGCTTGGAAGCTGATCCAAATCGTGATACCCATCGCCAGCAAAAATCCATACATATCTCGTGCTCGCCGTGCCGTCAGAAAGCCACGCCACGCCAAGAACGCATACCAAAACAAAATAAAGAGACTACCGACAAAGCCCATTTCTTCTGCCCATACGGCAAACGGGCCGTCTGTGTGCGCGGCCGGTAATTCATATTTGAGCGCACCATTGCCCAACCCCCGGCCGAGCATACCGCCCGACCCAATCGACATCACAGACAGCTTGATCTGGTAGTCAGAGCTTAACGGGTCTTCCAGCGCAACCTGCCACGCCTGCACCCGATCATCTGCATAATCCAGCACCGTGATCATAAACGCCCCTACGCCGACCACAATCGCGGCCGCCAGCAAAAATTGCCAAAAGTCTGCCCCCGCCAGAAAAAAGAGCGTGATACTGATCAGCGACACCAACAGCGTCGTACTCAAGTCCGGTTGCTGGATGATCAAGCCACACACCGCCCCCACAATCACCGCAAACGGGACAAGACCAGAGAAAAAGCCACGCAACCGCGCCCCCCGGCTCGACAGCCAATGGGCAGAGTACAAAATCATCGTGATCTTGGCGATTTCAGATGGCTGAATGCCGAAAACAGTACGCCGCGCCCCGAACGTGATGTCACCCATCCACAGCACCGCCATCAACATGCCCAGCGTGACCACCATCGACAACACTGACAGCTTGCGGAAAAAGTGGTAATCGAACTGCATGATCACAACGATGCCGAACAGACCCAAAATCAGGGCGACAATTTGCCGCTTGAAATAATACGCATGGTCATTGTTTGATAATCCAGAGCGAAAAGCGATGTCGTAGCTGCTGCTATACACCACCATCAGCCCCGCGATGAGCAATGTCACCACCGCCAGCAAAATCCATACGTCGAACCGCACGCGCAAGTCGCGTGTCAATGGTTCGTCCGATCTAGGAATGCGTATTGTTGCCATTATCGTGTCACCTTTTGTTGTACCAACTGGGCAAATAGATCACCGCGCTGGGCAAAATCATCAAATTTATCGTAGCTTGTGCCACCCGGAGAGAGCAGTACCACCTCTCCGGCTTGGGCAATGGCGTGGGCAAGCTGGACAGCGTCTGCCATCGCGCTCACCTGATAAACAGCGGCCGGAACATGCCAGCCAACCAGCACATCACGCACCATCTCGCTCAAGTCGCCAAACAAGATCACCACTTTCACATGCTGGTCTACCAAGTCAGCCCAGGGTTCCCAATCTAGCTCTTTGTCCCGGCCGCCCGTGAGCAAAATCAGCGGCTCATCAAATGCCCGAATCGCAGCCATCGCCCGTTCCGGCGCGGTCGCAATCGAATCATTGATGTATTGCACACCGGCGATCTCGGCCACTAGATCGAGCCGATGGGCAATACCTGTAAAAGCGCGAATCGCTGTCTGCATCGCCGCAATGGGAACACCGGCCGCGTCTGCTATCGTCACGGCCGCCAGCACATTCAGCACATTGTGTTGTCCACGCAACCGAATGTCATCCAGCGCAATCACGTCCCGGTCGCCAACAGCATCGCGCAGCACGATCATGCCACCCTGCACAAACGCGCCATCAGTGACCGCATCCAGCCCAAACGTCCGCAATCGCCCTTGCACCAACGGATAGAGGTGCATCAAATCGGGCGACAATACCGCCACATCGTTCTCGCCCTGCTGGCGCAAGATGTTCGCTTTTGCGTCGGTGTATGCGTCCATCGTTTTGTGCCGATCCAGATGGTTCGGCGTAATGTTCAAAATAGCGGCGATCCGGGGGCTACGCTGCCAGATTTCCAATTGGAAGCTGGACAGTTCTTGCACGACGTAATCGCCTTCGTTGATGTTTTTGAGGGCAGCGATCAACGGGCTGCCAATGTTGCCGCCGACGTGGGTGGCTGTGTCTGTGGCCGCACACATCGCGCCAACCAAACTGGTTGTTGTCGATTTTCCGGCCGAGCCAGTAATCCCAATCGCCGGGGTCGGGCAGCGTCGCAAAAATTCCTGTGAATCGTTGGTAATCGCAATGCCCTGCGCCCGTGCTTTCATGATAAAGGGCGCATCGGCCGGAACACTGCCACTGATCGCGATCACATCTACCCCATCGAGCAACGAGTCGGGATGTTCGCCCAGCACATACGTTATCGACAGATCGGTCAACGATGCCAGCGCGTCGGCCAACTGTGCGGCCGAACGCAGATCAGACACCGTGACGGCCGCGCCCTGCTCGGCCGCAAACCGTGCCAAAGCCACCCCCTGCCGCGCCAACCCTAAAATGAGCAGCTTTTTGCCCGCCAGCGCGTCTTTTTTAACCGCAGAGGCGCGGAGGGAAGAGGTCTCAGGAGTAGTGAAGTTTGCGTTCGGTAACATATCTTTCATACCAGTTGCGCTACTCCTTCAAGCCCAAAACAAAACGGTTAATACCATGTTTCATCATCTCTACATTGAAATTCATCAATAGTCCCACTTTCCATCCGCCTAATTTCAGATAACTCAAAATTTGGGCCTTATGAATCGGTTCAATTTTTTTGACAGCCTTTAACTCCACAACTACGAGATTCTCTACCAAGAAATCAAGTCGATAAGCACTGTCTAATGCACGGCCGCGATAATGCAAAGGCAAATGATGCTGTCGTTTGAAACCTATTCCCCTGTAACGCAACTCCTCAGCCAAACACGCCTCATAAGCCGACTCCAATAACCCCGGCCCCAGCGCACGATGAACATTAATCGCCGCCCCAATCACATTTTCCGTAATCTTGTTAATCACCACTTTATCACTCATAAAAAACCTCCGCGAACCTCTGCGCTCTCCGCGACTCGGCGGTCAAACAACCACAAACAGCCAGCACAAACAAAACAATACAAGATAGCTCCGCGAACCTCCGCGCTCTCCGCGCCTCAGCGGTCAAACAACTACCTAACACGGCCAAAGCCGCCCAAAAAACAACCATAAACATATTCATAATAAAGCCAGCGACACCCCCACCATCGAAGCCAACACCGTCAGCAACCACCACCGTTGCACAATCTGTGTTTCGCTCCAGCCAGACAACTCAAAATGATGGTGAATCGGCGCACGCTTAAACAATCGTTTGCCCACACCATCTACCTTTGTCGCTTTGTAGTACGCCGTTTGTAAGAAAGAAGAGAGCAGCGTGATCACTGGCACAATCGCAATGATCGGTAGCAGCGGCCACTGGTATGTCATCAGCGCGATCACGGCCAGCGCACCACCGAGGGCTTGCGACCCCACATCGCCCATGAACATGTGCGCCGGTTTGGCGTTGTACCACAGGAAGGCGAACAGTGCGCCCATCACGATCATGCAAAATGTGAGCAGATAATTTTGCCCCTGCATAAAGGCAATGATGCCGTAGGCAACAAAAATAGTGGCGCAAATCATCCCAGCCAAGCCATCTAATCCGTCTTGCAAGTTAATCGCATTTGATGTGCCGGTAATGATAAAAGCAGCAATCGGAATGTACAGCCACCAGGGAATGTCAAACAGGCGCGGCACAGTGGGCAACGCCGTCCAGCCATGCCCTTGATTGGCGACAAAGTAGAGAACGACGGCCGCCACGATTGCGACACCCCACTGCAAAGCGAGCTTGGTATATCGCTTCATCCCCTCTGGATCGACGCGGAAACCAATATAGTCGTCTGTGCCGCCGATAACCGCATACGCCACCAATACACCGAGCGGGATGACCGCGCTATAGCCTACATCTGTTTGATGTACCAATTGCACGATATTGACGACCAGGCTGGTGAGCAGCGTCCAACAGACGATAAGCAAGCCGCCCATCGCAGGTGTTCCTTGCTTTGCTTGGTGCGAGTCGGGGGTAATACCCTGCCGGATATTTTTGCCCAGCCCCAAACGCTTCATCAATTCGATGAACGGTTCTCCCCAAATAACGGCGAGGAGGAAGGTGACTGAGCCGAGCGTAAGTGCAAAAGACATAATAGTTACGAGTGGTGCGTATCGAGTAAATGAGAGACGAGTTGGTCGAGTGCAATGCCGCGTGATGCTTTGATGAGCAGGGTATCTTCTTCTGTCATTATCTCCTGGACGATGGTAACAGCCGCCAGCGCATCGGCCGCATATCGTAGTTGTTCCGTATTGATGCCGTTGGCAACGGCCGCACGGCCGATCATCTCGGCGCGACGGCCGACCACGACCAGCACATCCGCAATCCCGGCCGCGTGACGGCCGACGCGCTCATGCCCGGCCGCTTCATCCACACCCAACTCCAGCATATCGCCCAAGACCGCCACTTTGCGCCCAGCCGCATTGCCCAGCAGATCAAGCGCAGCGATCATCGACTGGGGGCTCGCGTTGTACGTGTCATCGATCAATGTTGCCCCATTCGGCAACTGTTTTGTAATCATGCGTAGCGGGGTTTGGTATGCCTCCAACCCCGCTACGATTTCTTCCCAACTAAGACCTTCCAGCAGACCAACGGCCGCCGCCCGTAACGCCGTATACACACTATGCACACCGGGCAACGGCAACCGTACCGGAATCGCCATCTCGCCATCATTCAAAATAAAGTGAACCGCATTGATACCGTGCGGCCGGATATGACTCGCCCACAAATCAGCCCCTTCCGTCATGCCATACGTGAAAACGGCCGCCTTTGTATACGGAATCATGCCCATCACCAACGGATCGTCATTGTTCAAAATAGCGATGCCATCGGCCGATAACCCTTCTACCAACTCCCGTTTGCCCCGCGCCAGCGCCGCCTGTGACCCCACATGCTCTACATGCACCGTGCCGACCAGCGTCACCACCCCCACATCGGGCGCGGCAATATCAGCCAGCAACGCGATCTCGCCCAAGTCATACATACCCATTTCCAGCACCGCCATGCGATGATGCGATTTCAGGTTGAGCAACGTTAATGGCAGGCCGATCTCATTGTTAAAATTGCCCTCGCTCTTCAGCGTCTGGTAACGTTGGCTCAAAACGGAGTAGACCAGCTCTTTCGTCGTCGTTTTGCCCACGCTGCCAGTGATGCCGATCACACGCACGGGGAATTGTTGTCGCCAGTAGCGGGCGATTTGCTGCAAGGCGATCATCGTACTCGCTACATGAATCTGCACCGGCAGGCTACCATCCCATTCGTCGTCATACACCGCATACGCAGAATCGACTTGCTCGACCAGCGCGGCCGTCGCCCCTTTCTCGAACGCCAGCGACACATACGCATGGCCATCCACCCGCTCGCCCACAAACGCACAAAACAGCGATCCGGCCGCTACTTTGCGGCTGTCTATGGCCACAGACGAGAGCGGTGTAGCTGTTGTCAATTGGGTATCTGTCAACGCAGTCAATACGTCTTCTAGTGTGAGTGACTTCTCTTGCATAAAAAGCGTAGAGCCGTTCGGAGCAAGTGCGTTCCGAACGGCCGATTGTATGGGTCGGGGTGCAGCATATTGCACTCGCCTGTCCAAAACATCAAACATCATGGATAGCTCAACCGCTCCGAATCAGGGGCAATATCCATCAGCGTCACCAGTTCGGCCGCCACCCGCTTAAACGTCGGTGCAGCACTTTGCGAACCCCAAGAAGCCTTTTGCGGTTTGTCCAGCTTGACCAAGATCACCAGTTCAGGATCATCGGCCGGAAGCCAACCCACAAACGATGCGATCACGTCTGTCGGGTGATAGATGCCACTTTCTGGCACAGGAATTTGCGCCGTCCCCGTTTTGCCAGCAATGGTGTAGCCGTCCAAATGCAGATCGTGCAAATCGCCTACCTGAATCGCCATCGCCGTCACTTGTCGCGCCGTTTCTTTTGAAACGGGGATCGAAGCAGGTTGCGGTTCGCGGCGCGTATACGTCACGCCATCTTCAATCATTTCCTGCACGATATAGGGCTGCATCAATTTGCCATCGTTCGCAATGGCAGCGATAGAAGCAGTCATTTGCAGAGGCGTAACGGCAATCGACTGTCCGAAAGCGTTGTTTGCCAACGTCGTCTCTGTCCACTCTTCATGTGTCGGCCGAATAACAGCCCCACTCACTTCGGCCGCAAGGTCAATCCCCGTCGGCCGCCCAAACCCAAACTTTTCGATATAGCCATAAAAATCGTCTGATCCCACCAAGTCAGCCACTTTCACCGTGCCTGTATTAATCGAGTACACCAGCACGTCCGTCATATCGACCAAGCCATAAATCGCATCGACCGCATTGCGGATTTCAAATCCACCGCTCATAATGCCGCCCTCATCCAAATACTCAGTCACAGGTGTAATCACCCCCGCTTCAATTCCGGCCGCCATCGTCACCAGTTTCATCACAGACCCAGGCTCATACAGATTAGAAACAGTCGGATTGGTGAACTTCCACGCCTCTTGCTCTTCATTGAAGCGGTATGGGTCAAAACACGGCGCATTCGCCATCGCCACAATCGCGCCCGTCTTCGGGTTCATCACAATAATCGTGCCGCCCTCCGCTTCATAAGTCGCCACCGCCTGCGCCAGATGGGATTCGACCACTTGCTGCACATTGCGATCCACTGTCAGAACAATGTCCCGGCCGCGGCGTGCGCTGGCGGCCGTGCGCGGGTTGCTCGGCACATCAAAATAGAGGCTGGCGAACGCCTCACCCTGCAAATCAGTGTGATAGTATTGTTCCAAACCGCCACCCGCTTCTCCTTCAAAATCGACATAACCAAGCGCATGACACAGCAACGCGCCTTCAGGGTATTGGCGGCGCGGCACAGCAGGCAGTGCAACGCCATCGTACCCCAGTGCTTTGATCGCATCGGCCGACGCTTGCGAAATACGGTTTGCCAAATGGATGTATGGCAACTCTTCATCGAGATAGCCATTGATCGTCTCTTGCAACAACGCCACATCCCAGCCGACATACGGCGCAAGATCGGCCGCCAATGTCTCCACATCAATCGTGATAAACGGCAAATCTAGCCCCACCTGGTACTCATTCCCCGCACCAGCCAGCACGTTGCCATTGACATCATAAATCGCGCCCCGCGACGGCTGGATCATCGTGCGCCGCGTCAGCCAATTGTTCGCCGCTTCTTCATAGGCGTTATGCTCGATCAGTTGGAATTGCGCCAGTCGAATGACCAAAACAGCCAGTGCGGCCGTCATCGCCACACCCAAAAGCCACGTCCGCCAAATTTGATTATGCTCCACTGGTCAACCCCCGAATAAATGGAAAGCGCGACTGCATCCACAGCCACACCGCTTCTTCCATTGTCGCCACCGGTATCGGCGGCGGTGCCGTTGGCTCGTACCCATCGGGCAGCACCGGCACTACTACTGTCATCGTCTTGATCTCTGTGCGATCTGTCAATTCAAATGGCATTCCCAACGCTTGGGTGCGCGCATCTAGCACATACAGCGACTGCTTGGCAGCTAACTCCTGGCGCATGACAGCGTTTTGTGTCTGCACCACCCGAATTTGTTCGGTCAATAGTTGTGCGTTGCGGCCGGCCAGTGCGGTCTGGCTCACTTGCGCCAGAAAAATACCGCCAGCAATTGCCAGTATGAGCAAAACAATCGCCCAGCTAACAGCCAATTGTGCTGATTGCAGCCATTCGAGAAGATTAACACCCCGTCTAACGCGGGGCTGAGAGCGTGATCGCCAAATAGATACCATAATGTATAAATGTATGCGCGGTAACGGCCGTGCTACGTGCTACGCGCCACCTTTTCTGCAATCCGCAGCCGTGCAGACCGGCTTCGCGGATTCCCAGCGATCTCTTCGGCGGAAGGTTTGATCGCTTGGTTGCGGCGGGGCAAATGCAGAACTTGCTCCCAATCGCATGTGCATACCACCTGCTGTTGTGGACAAATGCAGTCTCGTGCGAAATCACGAAACAGGTTTTTGACGAAACGGTCTTCCAACGAGTGAAAGCTGATGACCGCGATACGGCCGCCCGGTTTCAATAATTGGATGGCGGCCGGAAGACCCGCTTCCAATGCGCCGAGTTCGTCATTCACCGCGATGCGTAACGCCTGGAACACTTTCGTTGCCGGGTGCGTCTTTTGGCGGTGTCGGCTACCCGGTTTGTTGTTTGCTATCAGGTCTGCCAGCGCCAGTGTGGTGTCGATAGGGCGGCTATCAACTATCACTTTTGCCAGCTTGCGACCTTGTTGTTCGTCTCCATAGCGCCAAAAAATTTCACGTAGATCAGCTTCCGATAAAGTGTTCACCAAATCGGCCGCCGTGCGCCCCTGCGATTGATCCATCCGCATATCAAGCGGTGCATCAAAGCGGAAGGAGAATCCCCGCTCACCGGTGTCCAACTGCATAGAGGACAATCCGAGATCAAAAACGATGCCATCGACCTGCCCAAACCCCAATGAGGGGGCTACAATGCCGATATTGGCAAACGTGCTATGCGCGGTTGTTAAATGATGCGCGGCCGCCCCCAATCGTTCCCGCGCCTGTGCAATCGCTGTTGCATCTTGGTCAAATGATAAAACACAGCCGTCCGGCAAACAGCCCGCCAGCAACCCCTGCGTATGCCCTCCATACCCCAGCGTCGCGTCGATGTAGGTGCGGCCGGGCTGCGGATCAACCCAATCCAATACCTCGTTGTAAAGAACAGAAACGTGCATCGTCGCCGTCAACTATTAGCAAATAGCTAGTAGCTAAATCTCCAACCCTTCCCACAAATCGCCATTGTTCGCATCTTCGATAACAGCACGTTCCTGCTGCCACAACTCAACGCTCCAAATTTCGATGTAGTCAAAGCTACCCGCCACTACCACTTCACTTTCGATTTGCGCGAACTTACGCAAGTACGGCGGCACAAGAATGCGACCCTGACGATCAGGAATGAGATCGACCGCGCCCGAAAAAACGCGGCGACGGTAAGCGCGAACACGTTTGTCCGACGTTGGCAAACCTGAAATGCGCTCCGCTAAACTCTGCCAACCCGCATCGGGATAAATCTGCAAGCACGTATCGAGACCGCGTGTCAAAACCAACCCCGTCGCCAATTTATTTCTAAATCGGGCCGGAATAGTCAATCTGCCTTTGTCATCAATAATGTGCGTATATTCGCCTAAGAACATCGGTATGCAGGTTTCTGGCGGGTTTCTGGAGGAGAATTAAGGGTTTTTATGGGCTTTTGCACCACATTATCCCACTTCTCTCCACTTTACCCCATCAGTATATACGAAATGAAGCGTGTTGTGAACAGAAAAGGGGACATTTTAAGGTGAACAAGATAAGCAAATACAACATGCACATACAGGGGTCATATACATACAGGAAGCTAGAACATACCCATATATGGGGGAGGAAAAATCAAATCACATTATCAAATGATAGATTTTACGTTCTACCAAGATAATGGTTGATGCAAAGTGTGTCAAGAACGAATTTTCTGTTTTGTTTTTCGGGAGATGGGGCAGTCCCCACATCGTCCCATTTTGGGGATTTTGTGGGTAAAAGTGGGGGGAAGGGGAATGATGAGTCGCGTATTGCACCGCTTAACGACGCGCTGCATCATTTTTCTCATCATTTGTCGGCCGGAGCGCGTCGCTTCGCGTATGCTTCAATGATGGGAACATAGCGCATTTCGTGTTCGACAGTGATCATCGACAGAAATGGCCACAATTGTTTGTTCCCCAGCCAGCGATGGCGTTTCAGTTCGTTGAGGTCTTTTTTGTTGAAGGGGTGGAGACGTTCTTCGATGTGAATACGCGCATCTTCCACTTTGATGAGCAGGTCATCCCAGAAGATAGTGTGGGCGACGGCCGCGCTTTTAGCCAATATCGTTTTTTGGTTGTCGATGGCGCGGAGCAACTGAGTCGGCTTTTTGTGGCGTTGAATTTCGCGCAAACCGAAGCCGACTTCTTCCTCCCAATCAGCCAAATAATTCAACCATTGATGCACCGAATAGACCCCGATCACCCGATCTTCGTCCCGCGCTTCCTCTGGCAACATGGCAAGTGCTGTGGACAATCTCTCTCGGCTGGCTTGTAGTCGTTTTTGTAGTTCGCCCTGTACGATTTTTTGCATAATACCCAATTGTAAAGACGCAAGATTTTGCGTCTCTACGAGAAAATTAAAAAGGGCAACTGATTGTTGCCCTTTTTAGAATAGATTAACTGTGTGTGAATGGGGTTAGACACCGGAGCGGACGAAGAACATAACACCGAGGCCAATGCCGACGATGAGCAGACCGGTCAGCACCACCCAGATGCGTCCCCAATCAAGAGCTGCTGTCGCATCGCCCGACACTGAATTTGTGCGGCCGCGTGTCGTGGTAAAAAAGAGTACGCCCGCTATCAAACCAACGGCCGCAAATACATAGCCCCAATTCCAAATGTTGGTGCTGTCGGTGAAACTAGCCGCGTATGCTGCTCCGAAGAAGCCCAACATCACCATGCTGAGAACAATTGCACTGAAAGCGAGTGAGCCAGGGCGTGTGTGGTCGGGGATGGGATCGGGCGGCCGGACTTGCTTCATTTCCTTCACGAACGCCGTCTGCTCTTTCGCCAACTGATTAGCACCCTGGATGTAATCATCTGACTCTTTCGTATTGGATACCAAGCCGCCGAGGATGCGCGTGATGATAAACAGCACGATACCATTT
The DNA here is from genome assembly GCA_937949915.1 of uncultured Anaerolineae bacterium. Taxonomy (GTDB): domain Bacteria; phylum Chloroflexota; class Anaerolineae; order Promineifilales; family Promineifilaceae; genus CALECP01. The sequence goes on along the minus strand of CALECP010000216.1, from coordinate 5,816 downwards.
GTGACCACCGCGCCGCCGATGATGCCCAACAAGCCGAGAATAACGGCGATGTCTGGCACGTCTGTGCCGCCGATAACGGGCAAAAATGCGGGTAATGTCACCATGTTTACATCCAAGTCAGGCGAGGGTGCGCTGATGATGCTGCCCAATCCACCCGGACTCGCGCCCGGCCCGGCCGCAATCGTATTTGAAATGGTGGCATATGCAGCGGCCGCCAATCCACTAAAAAGGATAAGCCCGATCAAAATTGCCCATGTCACTGTCGATTTTTTCATCACAAATACTCCAATAATCTGTCTAAAACAGTTCGTGAATTTTAACACAAGCGTATAGGGGCAGCAATTGAGACGATCATCGTTATAATTGGGGCGATTATGCGGATATTTGTGACAGGCGGTACAGGATTTGTAGGCTCGTGGCTAGTCGATAGCTTGCTGGCAGATGGGCATGACGTGTGGGTGATGACGCGCAGCACGGCCGGACATGAGGCATTCTTCAATCGCCCTCGCCTCCATCGCGTCTGTGCCGATCTGCTTGATGTGGATGCGATCAAGGCGGGAGTCGCCGCGTGTCGGCCGGACGTGATCTATCATTTAGCCGGACAGCCGTACCCGTTTCGCTCATGGGACGATCCACAGGGGACGCTGGCCGTCAATGCAGGGGGGACAGCCTCTGTCTTGCAGGCGGCCGTCGCAGTGGGACGGCCGCGTGTGGTCGTCGTCACCAGTGCCGATATGTATGGCAAGGTACGCGCCGAGCAATTGCCCCTGACCGAACGATCAAAACCGAAACCGCGTCATCCGTATGGCATCAGCAAAGTAGCGGCCGGGGAATTGGTGCGGATTTACGCAGACCGGTATGACCTGCCAGTGGTCGAAGCGCGGCCGTTCAACCATATTGGCCCTCGGCAACGCTTGGGCTTTGTCGTCACCGATTTCGCCAGTCAAATTGTGTCGATTCGATTGGGGTTGGCCAAGCCGCACATGATGGTGGGCAATCTATCGGCCGAGCGTGATTTTACCGACGTGCGCGACGTAGTACGCGCCTATCGCCTGTTGGCAGAAAAGGGCAAACCGGGCAATGCGTACCTGGTCTGTTCCAGCCAGCCCGTTTCTATTCAAACAATTCTCAATATCTTGCTGGAGATCAACGGGATCGATCCGCGTGTCGAATATGACCCGGCACGGATGCGGCCGTCTGATGTTCCGATTCTCTACGGCTCTTTTGCCAAGCTGCGGGAACAATGCGGCTGGCAGCCCGATATTCATTTGCGCGACACATTGCGCGATGTGACGGCCGAATGGGAAGCTCGCCTAAGCGCGAACCTCTGAACCGGGTGTTCGCATGTCAATGACGGCCGTTTTGCTGTCTACATTCATGCGACTGCCATCCTCCTCATTCAAATAATACAAATGCGCCACAACAGTATAAATGTCAGTCGGTTCACGGTCGCGCAAATGCACCGTCAAATGAAAGTTGGCGTTCATCGTCTGCATCACATTGATCGAGCCAGCATGGACATCGTTGTCATTGACAACCCGCACCTCGATACACGGCCGTTCACGAAACGGCGTGATGTCGAACCCCACCGCGATCCGGCGGCTGCCATCGGGATGCACGTATACGGCTAACTGGTTGAAGCGCACATCTTCGCGTGCGCGGGGGCCTTCTAATGGATTATCGAAAAAGTTGACATTCATAAAATGAGACTGTAGGGACACGGTTAACCGTGTCCCTACGGGGAGTTTAATGTTCGACGATGGGCGGATCGTACCCGACGCAGAGGTCTGAGGTAGGCATCGGTGTCAATTCACGGTCGGCTTGGTCATCGTTCCGCGGCTTGTCTTTATAAAAGGCGAAGCGGTCGATACCAAAGGTGCTGGAACGAGCGGCCACTTTGAATGTGTGAATACCGCGTGACAGCTCAAATTCGGGCGGGTTTTGTACTTCCCGGCCGTTCTCTTCGATTTCGCGGCCAGTAGCCCAGCCCCATTCTTTGTACTGGTACGACCATGACACCGTTTTCTCAAAATGCCCGTCGTCCATCGCCGTATAAATGTCGTTCGCCTCTGTCGCCAAGTGCGAATGGTCATCATACGTGTAGAAGCGCATCGTGTACGTGCCGGGGTTTTCAATTTGCAGCATATACTCAAGAATGCCCACGTCCCGACGGCCGAGAATATCATCTTCGCCGCCCGGCCACACATAGTAGCCCTGTCCTGCATACCCCGATTCTTCGGTGGTGAAAATCCAGCCGTTTGGCACTTGTGTCTCTACGTCCAAGATGACGATTTCGTTCTCTTCTTGGTAGCATAGACCGGGCAAACGATTGGTGATAACGGGCAGGAAAATGTCGGTGGGGCCTGTCGGCCGATCTACGATCAGCACCGGGGCAGAAAGCGCTGTTTGCCCACTGTCGGCCGTGATGTCGGCGGCCGTGGTCAGCGCGGTATCAAATGCCACATCGGCATCGACGGTGGCATCATAACGAATGACGGCCGTGCCATCATTAAACATCGAGCCTGACCATGTGATCGTTTGTCCCGCAACGCTAAACGCATCTTGGTCAGCATTGACCAGCGAGGAAACGACGGCCGATCCCGGCACAAGCGTCAATCCGACTGGAAGCGTATTGACGGCCGCCACACTTTCTACCGCCGCGCCACTGCTTTTCATCACAGTCAGCGTAAATGAGAGACGGCCGCCCGGCCCTTGCTGGGCACGATTAACGGTCAACGTCGATTGCGATAGATCGCGCGGCACACTGTCCGCACCGGCCGCTTGGGTGTACAGCAACATCGCGCCCACAGCCAACGCGGCGACGCACAACATCATCAGTTGTCCATACCGATTATTGATAAAACGAGAAAAAGTCATCAAAGCACCTCCGATAGCCCCAAGACGGGGTCGTTATTGTTCATGCGATTCGTTCGGCGGGGATGGTAGTCAACTTACACGAAATGGTCAACCAGCGATCAAAAAATGGGTGTGTCCAAGTTCTGTGTAAGCCTCTTGTTTCGATCCGAGAATCACGCTGGAAAAACTTCATCACTTGCAAAAAGGTGACACAACTTTGAGGCGCACCTATTCGGCTGCATTATTAGCAGAGGAGCAGGAACAGATGTACAGGGCGGGGTATGAGGGCGCGGCCGTTATCCAGACGGCCGCACCTGTTGTTTTGATCGGAAATAATCAGACAGATTTTCGCCAATATAATGTCAAAATTACACCGATGAAAACAGCCATGAATGGCCGCCAAAGAGATGCGTGTGCGGCCGCAACCATCTGCAAACCAACGCTCAAAGCAATGGGAGGTGCTTCTGAAATCGTCCCCCAGATATAGTCGCCACCGTTGTCTCTGTATTCGGCACTATACAAAAACCGCAAGACATGCCATCCCGCATTGAGTGTGACGGGCGCGGTTGTGGCGTTGGGCGCGCCGGCCGTCAATCCGAGATAGAGATCGCTATAGATGATGTTGTCATCGGCCGGACGTGCCAGCTCTAAAATGATCAAGTTGAGATTACCGTTCACATCATTTGTCTTGCCTGTGGAGACGACATAATCTCCATCCTCTGGCACGAATAGGCTCACTTCATATTGACCGCGATTATCAGAGGCGTGATCGTCATTGTACCCAGCCAACCCGCCCACAATGTCGAAGCGGCTGTCGAGTGTGATCGCTTGTGGTGTGGCACTATCAGGGGCAAATTTCAGTGTCAGATCACGGATTGTGCTATCGAACAGGGTCGCATCAAGCGGCACAATCACGCTGTCAGCATTGGCAGCTATGGCCGCGCTGCCGAGTGGGTGTCCGGCCGCATCGTATACGGTGATCTGTCCGGCCGTGCCAAATGATGCATCAACTGTCACATTCAAATGATTGTCCCCTGTGAGCATCTGCACCCCTACCATAACACCCTGACTAGACTGTAGATCAGAGCGGTGAAGAGAAAGGCTGTTTGATAAGTAACCACAGGGGAAAAATGGACAATTGATCGTTGCACGAAACTGCCACGGCCGCCATCCGGCCGATGAAAATGAGACTCGATGTGTAGTAAACGGATAGTACAGCATGGGCATATCCATAGCCAAATCAAATGTCAACACATACGCGATATCGCCCGCCATAAACGGCGGCAAAGTGAGCAATAGTTGTTGGTCAAAACTCTCGCCTGGTGCAACAGAAGTGCAATCGGTCAAAGGCAATTTATCCGCAGATACCCACCTTAACGCATCACCTTCAACTTTCTGCCACGAATAGCGCACCTCTATCGCATTGCAATCCCACACTGTCACCCCCGTATTTTGAATCGTCATCATCGCAATACCCCCATTGCGTGACCCGGTATTCGTCGCACTCAGAGACAACCCATCGAGACTATCATCTTGATACACAGCATCTGGCTCAATCACCGTTCCCCAATCGATATCCAAGATATTCCAGCGATTATCCGGCGAAATTACAGTACCCGATCTATTTCTCAACTCGGTCCCTGTGTAGTAATGGAATAGCATCTTGTCTGAATCCAGCCATCTGACAGGCCATACTTCGGTGTTATCGAGGATATTGCTGTTGTTGTAGTAACCAAAATTATTTGAATAGAACGTACCACTATTTCCATAACCCCAGCGACTAGATCCATTCTGACTTAACCCATGTCCATTGCCATTTGTAAAGACTTCATTTTCATAGCTGATTGGGTCAGAAACTGATCGTGAAGCGGGATAGCGTTTAAATCCAAGCAACAAACCATCATTGGCTGTCGTTTGCAGTCTAATATCGGCCGAGTACTCAGCAAATACAGGTCGATCATTCGGCCAATTATGAAATTCTGAGTTTGGCAAATCCCATTGATCGGCGTATGTCAGGTAGGATTTGTTGTTGAGAGCAGCTAAGTAAAGTGCTTCGGCATCTGGTGCTTGCCCGATTTTGGAATTGAAAGCATCAAGAATGAAAGCCTGAAAATTCGTAGAATTGTCGATCAAGTAGGATGCGCCACCATTTGCTATTTGATCTTTCCTATCATTCATATGAGCATAAATATAGGAACGTGCAGCAACAACCACAGCCTCTCTTGCCACTTCATTCGATTCAACTGTTCCAAACTCTTTGGCAAGCACATTCGGCAAATACTCACTCTCTACATCCAGTGTCAGTATAGATTCAATCACATTACCATTTCCATCCAAGGTTTGGAGAGTATGTGATGCAGGAGCATAATTTACGCTCAAAAGCGGGTTAAACACGCAACCATAATCTGTATCATTTGTTTGACAAGGTTCACAACTCATCAAGTTTAAATAGCTGCCTGAAGGTATGTTAAGCAACGGATTACCCGGGTGTAGCTTACATATCTCGATGTTTACACTTGGGGTGTTTGGAGGTGCCAAAGATGCCTCTTGTGCTATGGAAAAATTGGAAGGACTAACAAGCCACAACCCAACTATTATGAACAAGCAAAATTTGTATAATCTAAGCAGATACGTCATTGTATTGCCCTCCTGATGAATTTAAGGTGTTTCCTCAATAGTAGCATGGCATAGTGCTGATCCTTTGCCATCTAGTTGAAAACAACCATAGGCAAGTTGATCAGGATTCTCTGTGAAGGTGGTTTTTAGCTTCCAAACTACAGACCTTGAAGACACTTCCCAGTAGATTTGTTTTTCAAAGTCAATGAAATAGATACTATTTATCTCTTCTTTGGAGGGGTCAGCAATTACGGCAACTGCGATATTTTCATGATTTGGGAAGAACTTAATATCGTTGATGAATAAATCAGGGTTGTCTAGATTTATGGTTCTTAATGAAGGGG
>CALECP010000215.1 GCA_937949915.1 uncultured Anaerolineae bacterium | reverse complement strand
TTTTTGATGAGCCAAATTTCCGCATTGCACAAAAAGGGGCTAATTTTGAACATTATATCGGTGCCTACTTGCTTAATACAGATAACGTAAAACCGGGCGTATCGACATTTTCATCTGCAAGTACAGCACTGCACTTTGGCCATGATCCGGTACGTGGTGATTACTTGAGAGACGGCCGCATCGTCAACGGCATATTTGATCCATACAGTGGGGGATTCTCTACAGATTGATGCGTAGTTTTGTGTAAGTGTATGTTGTTGTAAACTGTTCGAGGTATCGGCCGGATCGTATGATTCGGCCGATTTTTGTTTCTCTCGATCATCGTTGCACAAACGAGATAAATCTGCCATCGTTTCAAGTATGCACGGTTGTACAAAACAAACAATTGACCATCTTGAATAGTATCAGTAGACTCACCCACCGACGAAGAGAGGGCGGTGCGTCTTTTCGCGCACCAATTTCATGCCTCATGCTTCCTAATTTCACACGTTGATTATGATTATAGATAGAACGCAACTGCTTAAAGACGCATTGAAAGAACGCATTTTGTTAATTGACGGCGCGATGGGGTCTGTCCTCCAGCAATATAAGCTAGAGGAAGAGGATTATCGTGGCGACCGGTTCGCTGATTACCATTTGGACATCAAAGGGAATAATGAAGCGTTGGTGTTCACCCAGCCGGACATCCTCAAGTCGATTCACCGCGCTTATTATGAGGCCGGGTCGGACATCATCGAAACGAATACGTTCAACGCGAACGCGATTTCGTTAGATGATTATGATATGGTCGAATTGGCGTATGAGATGAACGTTGAGGCGACGAAATTGGCCGTTGCCGTGCGGGATGAGATGGAAGCGGAGGACGGCCGGATTCGGTGGGTAGCCGGTGCGATTGGCCCGATGAACAAAACGCTGTCACTCAGCCCTGATGTGAACGATCCGGGCTATCGTGCCTCGTCGTTTGATGAGATTGCGGACGCATATTATGAAGCGGTGACCGGGTTGGTTGATGGCGGCGCGGACATTTTGTTGATGGAGACGATTTTCGATACGCTCAATGCGAAAGCGTGTATTTATGCGATTTTGAAGTATTTTGAGGATACGGGGAAAGAGTTGCCGATTTATATTTCGGGAACATTGACCGATGCGAGCGGCCGGACACTTTCCGGCCAAACCATCGAAGCATTTTGGTACTCGATCATGCACGCCAAACCGTTGATTGTGGGCATGAACTGTGCGCTCGGTGTGGAGGCGTTCCGCGACTATTTGCGGGTGCTGTCTGGTGTGGCTGATACGCATGTGTCGCTTTATCCGAACGCCGGTTTGCCGAACGAATTTGGTGGGTTTGACGACACGCCGGAGTATATGGAATCGGTTCTGCGGGAGTACGCGCAAGAGGGAATGCTCAACGTGATCGGCGGGTGCTGTGGGACAACGCCGGAGCATATTCGGGCGTTTGCGAACATTGCGAAAGATGTAAAACCACGTCAACCAAAGCAGATGCAAGCAGTTGATGGCTCTCCCGCAAAAGAGGGTGAGTTGCCTCGTTACATGCGGTTGTCTGGGCTGGAGCCGTTGGTGATTCGGCCGGAAACCAATTTCGTCAATATCGGTGAGCGTACCAACGTGACCGGTAGCCGTAAATTCGCCCGTCTCATTAAAGAAGGGGATTACGACACGGCGTTGTCTGTGGCGCGTCAGCAGGTGGAAAGTGGGGCGCAAATCATCGACATCAACATGGATGAGGGGTTGCTCGACAGTCAGGCGGAGATGGTGCGCTTCCTTAATTTGTTGATGGCTGAACCGGACATTTCCCGTGTGCCGATTATGATCGACTCGTCCAAATGGAGCGTGATTGAGGCGGGGTTGAAATGTGTGCAGGGCAAGTGCATCGTCAATTCAATCAGCATGAAAGAGGGGATTCCGGCGTTTATTGAACACGCGAAAAAGGCCAGAAGATATGGCGCGGCCGTGGTTGTGATGGCGTTCGATGAGGACGGGCAGGCCGACACGATTGAGCGCAAAGTTGAAATTTGCAAACGCTCTTATGACATTTTGGTGAACGACGTGGGCTTCCCGCCAGAAGATATTATTTTTGACCCGAACATTTTCGCCATAGCGACAGGACTTGAAGAACACAACGAGTATGGCATCAACTTTATTGAAGGGACGCGCCAAATTAAGCAACAGTTGCCGTTTGCTAAAGTGAGTGGTGGGTTGAGCAACATTTCGTTCTCGTTTCGGGGGAATGATGGGGTGCGCGAGGCGATTCATAGCGCGTTCCTCTATCACGCCATCAAAGCGGGGCTGGATATGGCGATTGTTAATGCGGGGCAGCTTGAGATTTATGAGCAAGTTGACCCCAATTTGATGGAGCATGTCGAGGATGTGCTGTTTAATCGGCGGCCGGATGCAACCGACCGTTTGGTTGAGCTGGCGGAGACGGTGAAGGGCGGCCGGAAAGCGCAGAAGGCCGATTTGACATGGCGCGAAGGCACAGTGACGGAGCGATTGACCCATTCACTCGTTAAGGGCATCAATAAATTTATCGTTGAGGATGCGGAGGAAGCGCGGCAGGGTGTCGGCCGGGCGATTGAAGTGATTGAAGGGCCGTTGATGGACGGCATGAACGTGGTGGGCGACTTGTTTGGGGACGGCAAAATGTTCCTGCCTCAAGTGGTCAAATCTGCCCGTGTGATGAAGCAAGCGGTCGCCCATCTCATCCCGTATATCGAAGAAGAAAAAGTGGTGGGCGAAAACCAGTCGAACGGCAAAATTTTGATGGCAACGGTCAAGGGTGACGTGCATGACATCGGCAAAAACATCGTCGGTGTGGTGCTGGCGTGTAACAATTATGATGTGATCGATTTGGGCGTGATGGTGCCTGCCCAGAAGATTTTGGACACGGCCAAAAAGGAAAATGTGGACATTATCGGACTGAGTGGGCTGATTACGCCGTCGCTCGAAGAGATGAGCCATTTAGCCAGTGAAATGGAGCGACAAGGGTTCACCATTCCGCTCCTAATCGGTGGGGCAACGACGAGTAAAATCCACACGGCCATCAAAATTGAGCCGAAATATAAACAAGGGTCAACGGTGCATGTGGTCGATGCGAGTCGTGCGGTGGGCGTGGCGACAACGCTCCTCAGCGACGAGATGCGTCCTGATTATGTGGGCGGCATCAAAGCGGAGTACGAGAAAATCCGCATCAGACGGGCGGGACAGACGGAGAAAAAGCGGCTGATTCCGATTGATCGGGCGCGGTCGAACAAAGTGAAGCTGGATTGGAGCAATTACGTGCCGCCTGTGCCGAATACGGCCGGGATCACCGTTTTTGACGATTACCCACTTGAAAAAATCGCTGAATATATCGACTGGACACCGTTCTTTGCAACGTGGGAGATGGCTGGCAAATATCCGCGCATTTTAGAGGATAAAGTGGTCGGTGAGGCGGCAACGAATCTGTTTGCTGACGCGCAGGCGATGCTCAGAACGATGATTGATGAGAAATGGGTGACAGCGAAAGCGGTGATCGGGCTGTTCCCCGCGCACTCGGTTGGGGATGATATTCACGTTTTTGACCCAGACACAAATGAGCCGCTTACAGTCATTCACGGATTGCGTCAACAGATGGAGAAGCCACCGGGACGGCCGAATGTCGCCCTTGCCGACTACATCGCGCCCAAAGCACGGAAACTGAACGATCATGTTGGGATGTTTGCGGTCACGGCCGGGGTCGGTCTCGACAAAATCGTGGCGAAGTTTGACGCGGAGATTGATGATTACAGTTCGATCATGGCTAAGGCGTTGGCAGACCGTCTCGCGGAGGCGTTCGCGGAGCTAATGCACGGGCTGGTTCGTAAAGAGTATTGGGGCTACACGACAGAGGAAGATTTGTCGAATGATGAGTTGATCAAGGAAAAGTATGTGGGGATTCGTCCCGCGCCCGGCTATCCGGCGTGTCCAGACCATACGGAGAAAGCGGAGTTGTTCCGTGTCCTTTCTGCCACCGAAAATGCGGAGATGATCTTGACGGAGAATTTTGCGATGTTACCGGCCGCGTCGGTCAGTGGCTACTACTTTAGCCATCCGAAGAGTGCTTATTTTGGTCTCGGCCGGGTCGATAAAGATCAAGTCACCGACTATGCGGCGCGGAAGGGGATGGAACAGCGCATCGCAGAACGGTGGTTAGCTCCGAATTTGGGGTATGAAGCGTAGGTCGTTTATGGTAAAGAGTGTTCATACAATCTCAATTGGATGAATACTCTTACTTGTATGCTCTTAGCCATTTTCATATACAATTAAAAGATGAAGATAGAAGATGAGTTTTTTGGATATTTGAGAAAGGCTGTTCGATCTGAAAGAGATAGAAAACTCGTTGCTTACTACTATGGCTTTGATCAGGCTGTTTTGCCAACTCTTGATGAAGTCGGTCAAGAATTTGGGATAACCGGTGAAAGGGTAAGACAAGTATTGAGAAAATTTCGTGAGAAAGCCCCTTCCAAAAAAGTAAAACCCGAAAAACCGAAATCAAGGTTTAGTAAATATGAGAAAAAAATTCGTGAGAAAGTCACTATACATAGCTTCCCTTCTTTAGTACAAGTTAATGAATTTCTTGACCGTAGCACCTTTCTTTCTTTTGAAGAAGTTGTTGAGCATTTGTTGAAAGAAAATCTTTTGGACAAAAATGTAAATTTGATATGTGTGATTAATCTCATTCATGAAC
>CALECP010000214.1 GCA_937949915.1 uncultured Anaerolineae bacterium | reverse complement strand
GAGCCAGCCCCGTCACCGTTCCAGATCGTTTCGCCCGGTGTCGTGCGGGCGATGCTTGCGCCCAGCGAAGGGGCGTGGGTAGACGGGCAGCCCAATCCGACGTGTGTGGTCAATGCGGATGTCAACAGCGTGCCACAAGAGCAGAAGCGAGGGATCAATTTAGCAGGGGCATACAGTGGTTTGTTTTTGTTGCCGCCGCGCAATGAAGAGAGTGTCGATGCAGCGTATCAATGGGGCAGCGCGACCGGGTATGCGATGCTGCCGACTGATTTGTGTTTCCCTGAAATAGAGGATGGCGCAGTTGATATTCCGTTGCCCCCGGCCGAGGGTGAGCCGACCAATACGCCGTGGCCGACCAACACGCCAGATGAAGATAAAAAAGAGGAAGATGCCGCGGCCGTGCCAACCAATACACCGTGGCCGACGGCCGTGATTGCGCCACCGACACAAGCCCCGGTCGATGTTCCGGCCGTTGCTGCCACGCCCAATTGGGCAGCGACAGCCACCCAGCAGGCATGGCAAAGTGTGCCGACAAATACCCCGTGGCCTTCTCCAACACCATGGCCGACCAACACGCCTATACCCAACAACAGCAATAATCAACCGGCCGCTGCGACAAACACACCTAAGCCGTGGCCGACCAATACACCGCCGCCTGTGCAACAACAGCCGACCGCGATCCCGATCCAGCCAACTGCCATCCCACCAACGGCTGTGCCGATCCAGCCAACCGCTATCCCGCCCACGGCCATACCACCGACGCAAGTCCCTCCTGCACCCGTAACGGGCAACGCGCAAAATGGCGCACTTTGGGTGATCACCAGTCCGGTGGCGGGGCAAACATTGAGCAGCGACATCCCGATCATGGGAACGGCGCGATTCAATGATGAGACGCAGTTTTACAAAATCGAATTACGGAAAGCGGGAGGTGAATGGGTGACGCTAGGTAGCACACACGCGGCCGGGGTCGAGAACGGCCGTCTGGAAAATTTAAGCGTTAGTGGCTTGCTGGGTGCGGCCGATTGGGGGGCAGGACAATACGAATTACGCCTTGTCCTCATCAAGAGCGACAGTAATTATGTAGGCGCACCATTCACAGTGGCGATCACGCTGCAATGAATTGAATGAGACAAGAATATGCTCTGTATCCGGCAGGCACAAAGCACTGACCCTACGCACACGTAACATGGTGTAGGTACATGGCTTGCCATGTACCTATCGTGTCGTGCGTCAACGGGATAGTTTAACGGCGGGAACTACCGCCAAAACCGCCGCCCCGGCTGCTGCCACCAAAGCCACCGCCCCGACTGCTGCCGCCAAAACCACCGCCAAAGCCGCCACCAGAACGACGCGGAATGTTGGAGCGACGAGGCGCACGCGGGATGTGCATCCCGCCGCCAAAGCCCCCACCACGTCTGCGACCGTGATACGGCCGACCAATCGGCGGCAAGCCACCATATTGATTGCCAGAACGCATGACGGCACTATCGGCCGTTTGGTGCGCTCGTTTCGCCAGCGACTCCGCTTCTTGGGCATTTTTGATAATGCGCTCTAGTTTTTCAGGCGTTTCTTGTCCCGTCAAAGCGGCTGGCATCATGCGCTGCGCTTTGTCATAGAACTCTTTCCACTGCCTGCCAGCGCCCATCTGATGCCCTGCCAATTCGGCCGCGTCCAGCTCTTTTTTGGCGTTGCGAATGGCCGTTTGCGCCCCTTTTTGGCGTTTCAGGTACTTTTCTTCTGCACCCTCCACACCAGAATCCAGCATCGTTGTTTGGGTACGCACCAACTCGTATGCTTGCGCCGCTTCGGCAAGCGCGGCCGTCAATTTCGCGTCCTCAGACCCTTCCGCCCGGGCATGTGCTTTTCGTGCCGTCGATAAATGTTGGCGCAACTGCAAATCTTGCTCAATCAATTGCTTGCTCAAAACCAACGCCTCCATGCGGTCGATTTTTTGGATCAACGGCATCGTCTGCTGGTTGGCAAAGTCGATCAACTGGTGTAATTGTGCTTGCAGTTCGTGGATCGTTTTCACTTGCTCATTCGCATCTTGGAAAGCGGCCGTCGCCAATTCGTCGCTCACCGTCTGCGCCCGGAGCGCGGGGTAAAAGTGACGGGCGGCTCGTTCGGCCATTGCGATCTGCAATTGGGCGCGGGCTTCTGTCAATTGTGCATCTACTTCGGGCGCAATTTTCGCATCGTGCTTGTTGCGGAACGCTTCGGCACGGCCGATATCTTCTTGTGCTTGGGCGATGGCCGCGTCGATGTTGCGCTCGGCCGTGATCACCTCATCCAACCGTTGGACAACCGCATTGAGCTGCCCTTCTGTAAAGCCCAATTCAGCGTTCGCTTCGGCCAACGCGCCCTCCGCTTCGTCGAGCCGTTGCACCTCCATGCTGCTCCAGTCGCGCAATTGGGCTAGCTTATCTGGCATCACAGTCAGCGTGTGGTTGGCTTGCGCCCATCCCTCATCCAAATCGTCCCAATTGGCGGCCGGATATTGTTGCAACTGCTCCCATGCGGGAATCGCTCGCCGTTGTTTCAGGTGGTTGAGCGATTGCACTGTGGTCGAATACGCTTCCACATTGGCGGCGTTTTCTGTCACCAACGCTTGCCAATGCAGGGCGTAATCTTCGGCGCGTTTGCTGTCGATCTCTAGCTCTTCTGTCCACAATTCGAGTGTGGCGTAGTCGTCAGCTTTGATCGCTTCTTCGATGGTGCGAAGGTCGTGCTTGATCTCGTCACGGTTCGCTTCTAGCTTGGCGGGACGAAACCCGGCCGCCAGCACATTTTCGATAGCTGCGTCCCGCTCTTTCATCCGTGCTACAGTGGCGGTAAAGGCGTTGACTGTTTCGAGGTCGGCCGCAATTTGTTCGGCATCACTTAATGCGCGGAGGTAGTTCTGCTGCTGAAGATTGCTCTCAGCGGCCGCGATCCTGCCATCGATCCCGGCGAACAGTGTCTCCTCCGCTATCACGAAAGGGCGGTCAATCGCCTCCCCTGCATCGAGACGGCCGCGCTTGACATCATCGAGCGCAACGGGGGCATCTTCATGGGCGCGTTGCAGTCTGGCAATCTCTGCCTGTACGCCGTCGATATAGCCGAGAACGCCTTCCGCGTCCATGTCGGCCGTTTCTACTAATTGCAGATCAACCTTGAGCGGTTTGCCTTTGATTTCGGCCGAAATATCACGCAATTGATTGGTTAGTACATCCACTTCGTCCGTCGTCCGCTCAAACACATCCATCGGATCGAGCAGTCGTTGCAACTGATCATTGGTTAAATTAGTGATGCGCTCTTGCGTACCAGTAAGCGTCACATAGATGCTTTCCCACGCATGGGCCAGCTCTTTTTCGCTGCGCTGTTCTTGTATGTCGCTGTCTTCTAATTGACTCCGCAAGGCGAACGCTTCATTGAGCGCCGTTTGGCTGCGGCGAATCCATTCATGCACCCGCCTGTCTGCCTTCGCGTCTTGCTTGCCGCCATACGCTTCAAACATTTGGTATAGCACCGTGTCTTCTGGCTGGCTGCCGCCGATCACACGCTCTGAGCCAAGCAGCAAATTGGCGACGCGATCTTGCAAGGTGGTCAGGTGACGTTCACGTGCTTCTTTGCGCTTTTTGTCCTCGCTGCCTGCTTGGCTGCGCTTGTACACAACATAGGCAGCACCAGCCCCACCACCGACAAGCACGATGGGCAACAAAGAAAGACCGCCACCACCGCTATCGGTTGCTGTGTTCCCACTGGAACCACTAGAGCCGCCAGACGATGCGGCCGTGCCGGACAGCAATGCGGCCGATTCTTCCATCGCGTTCACAAAGCCACTGGTCGCGTCGCCTGATTCGATACCATCGAGCAACATTTCTTTGAGACGGCCGACATTGTTATCGAGTGCACTGCCATTCATTTTGTCGCTAAAGGTGACATAACCGGCATTGGGCAACCCTTCAAACGCCAACCCGTTATCAGCAAACTGGAAACTCTGGTTACGCAAGCCTGCATCGATCTCCGCTTGATCGAGCTTGGCAAAAATATCATTTTCGTTGTTTGACGTGAAATCGGTAAGGTACACCAGCACGTCATATCCTTCGTTCGCTAACGGCCGTGCCGCGTCACATACCGCGCTGACATCCAGATCAAGCGCACTGTCATCTATAATCGTCGCGTAGTTACACGATTGCGCGTTGACCATACCGACGGGCAACACAAGCGCAACCAAGAGCAGCAGCAGCCACCATCGCGTTGTTGTTTGTTTCATGGGGTTCTCCGTAATCATCAGACTGTAACCATTAGTCACCAAAAAAGGGGACGCAGACACCATTATACAGGGTGGCGTGTTTGAGGGGCGAATGAAAGGCACAATTTTTCGTTGTCTCAGTCGATCAATTTGTGGCAACAATGCTGATTTGTTCGATCAATGACTGCATACATGCGATACTGTGCTTGGATAGCAATATCGCTATTGTCTATGCCGCAACATGGAGTTTTTATGTTACGCCCATCGATCCTCGTTTGCACCGTTCTTGATAACGATTCGCTTGATCTACTGACGGCCGCGGCCGATCTCACCATCCGTCTCGATGTTACTTCCCAACAGTTGACCGACTTGTTACCTGCCCACACTGGGTTGATCGTCGATGGCAAAACGTATTTGTCTGCCTCTATGTTGGAGCAAGGAGGCAATTTGCGCGTCATCGGCAGCACGTCTCCCTTGCTGG
>CALECP010000213.1 GCA_937949915.1 uncultured Anaerolineae bacterium | reverse complement strand
GTTGCCGTCGGTAATGGTGTCTGTGTTGCAGTAGGTTCAGGCGTGTGGGTCGGTGTAGCAGTTGGCTCGGCCGTCGGTGTACTGGTTGCTGTTGGTACAGGTGTGTCGGTTTCTGTCGGCAACGCTGCACCGCGCAATGGTGTCAGGTCTTGTTGCTCACCATCACACACATTTGGCGAACCAAATGTGCTGGTTTCTTTCTCATCTGCGTAATCGGTCACCGCATTGATCGTAGCAGACGGAGACACACACAACACCATCACCTCCGATGGGCTAACATTGCCATTGGCAGCATCCCATGCGGCCGTTTCACCCATTCCGGCCGGAGCAACAATAGCTCCCACCGCATTGCGGATAACAACCCGAAAACCACGATGATTGACATTGAAGTTGACGTTTGATTCGGCCGTCAATAAGGCAGATACACTTTCATCTGACGCTTGGATATTAAACGACCAATCATCTGCATCAGGATCGTAAGTCGTGTCCTCTGCATGATCTTCAGACAATGTGAACAAAGTCCCGGCCGTCATGTCAGCTAATAGTATGTTGTCGGAAAATGTGAAGGCATCCGTCATTTTTAGCCTGTCAGAGCTACGATCTTGATCCCATAACTCGATTGACCAACCGCGTAAATCAACATCGTTTACAATCGCAAACTCGACCCAATCACCACCATTGCGTGGATCATCTACAAACAATAGATCAGAACCATCCCACGCCCCATCATCTTGATCCACCGCATTGTACTCATTCACGATCAGGCTCGTTGGAACAGGGGATGATGTTACTACATAGTCAGTCGTAAACATGGCTGACCAATCGTTCCCTGCGCGTACACGTGCTGTGAGCGTCGTCACATAATCTTCGATAGGCAACTCGCTATTTTGTATCGCAACGGCCGTCGGTGCATCATCCAGCCCACGTGGATCACTGCCATCAGTCGTGTAATAAACGATACCACTGCCATTCGCATGGCTCAACGGCACAATGTCCCCAAATGCAACCGTACCACTGATCGGCACGGCCGTCGGTGGTTCAAGCACAGGCATCAGCCCATCGGCCGCCAGTTGCGTACTCACTACACCCGTCCGTTGTGGCAAACATACATCTCGCAACAAATCGATCTGCGCCTGCCAATCTGCACGGCCGCGCTCTTTACCCGCCACCGTATCGCCCCAGCGAGCCGCATGGGCATCAATCGCCGGGTCTAATACAGCCACACGCTCATTCAGCCGAGCGATATTGGCCGCTGGCTGCAATAATCCATCAGGATTGACCAAATGCAATTGGGCACGATCACGAAACAACTGCACATAATTGTCATTCGACAACAACGCTTGATGTAGCCATCCCGGATGCAATAGATCAATGTTCCATGCAGGGTTGTCATCTCCCATCGGCCATGGTCCTGTATTACCGTTTGCATCTAAAGTGACAAGACCAAAATGACACAAAGAGACCTCACTATCGTGGTCAAAAAATTGCCACTTGCCATCTATCCGATTACGGATCGCATACCAATTGTTTGAAATACTCCATGGGACACCATCAACAGGGCGGGGCATCGGCGCATTATCATAATCATCAGTCAAATGGAATATCAAGTAATAATCGATCAGGTTCTCCAAATCGACTTGCGCCGCAATTGTTTCGTACTCACTTGCCGAAACAGTTTCGTCACTGATCAAATCCCACAACGAACGCCATGCCGCATCATTGCCATCAGCGGCCGTGGCATATTGCAAATCAGGAACATCGACATCCCACTCTATTTTCATCACATCATACTCATCTTCATCCCCGCCCAAATACGCTTCAGCATACTCTTTTGTCAAGCGCTCTTGTGTCTGAAAAATGCCCCAATACTGACCATTGATGTACAGATGATAATAATTGCTGCGTGTATGAGGGTATCCCATATCTGCTTGCGTGTCTCTGCTCCACAATTCGCGTACAAAAGTAACCTCTGAGCTTCCCTTCCACGCCCACGAATAATTTTGCGGCGAACGCAAATCGAGCTTGTCATATTGATCAGCACCCTCATCACCAAAAAGCGGATATTCTAGCGACTTATCCCCATACTCCTCACGAAAGAAGAGGCGCAAATTATGTCTGGGGTTGGTGCGATTTCTCGAAGCCCCGCCCCGGATACGCACACCTGCATTGACTGTAAAACCTGGTTCATTTCCTGATGGATCAAACAGCTCAAACGATGCCGGGCGTTCCCAATCACGCCCCTCATTTTCTGGATTGACATAGATGCCAGTTGTTGGATCGAATAAATTGTCGAGGTCAGTCACCAAACTTAACGCTGGTAAACTCAATAGTGAATCGCTTATCAAAGTTGGGTTAGCGGTGACATCTGCTTGATTGAAACCATAATCCATTTCTTGATAATTGACGCTGTTTCCGACTGGCCACCCGGCCGGAGGTGTGCCATCCTGCGCCAAAATATCGTCCATGAAAAGGTAGGTGTGCGCCGTGATTTTTGACTCGCCTCCACTGGCTGAGTATGCACGAGCGCGGATAATCGTATTATCACTAACCGTTAATGGTGCTGTGTACGCCGTACTTGTGATCATCGGCGTACTGCCATCCAGCGTATAGCGCACAGTCGCCCCCGCGCTCGAACTGAGCGCAACTGTTTGCGCTGTGTTGTAGTAGCCATGTGGCACAGAGAACTGCACCGGATCGGGCAATACGACACCCGTATTGGGCATGTCTGGCGTAGGTGTTGCAAAAGAAACAGCGTTCCCACTGCTGTCCATACCATAGGAAATATCTACACCCAGCGCAGGATACGTGGGCGCATATTCGTGTACGATTGTGCCATCTGGCGCGATCAATCCCACGTACTCACCAGAAGCGTTGAGCTTGAAATTTGCGTGAAATTCCTGACCGGAAACAGCACGATTTTTACTCGATGCCCATACCAACACCGTATCACCAGATGCCAATGAATACGCAGGAAATGTCCATGTATTCCCCGTATCCTGAAGCTGCCAGCCCGTTAAATCGACTGTGCCACCCGTTGGATTGTATATTTCAACCCAGTCAGAAAAATCGCCATCTTCATCTGCTAAGATAGAGTCGTTTGATGGCAGAATTTCGGAGATAAGCAGGGCGGCCGGCATAGCGCGAGCCGAATAGGTTGACATGAGCAGAACAACCCCCAAAGTACATAGAATGAATGTTAGTGTCGTGAATTTACTGATGTTGCCTCGGCCGATCTCCTGAATATGCGCCATATATTTACCTACTTCTTCTCAATACGAATCAAGCTTTTACAATTATGAATGCTACCTTAGTAAGAATACTGGTGAATATGCGCTGAGGGTGTGACTTAAATCACTCTCTAACTGTGATTGTGTTCTCACAAAATGGCCTGTCTCCTCCCTACTTCGGTCATTCGCAAATTTCGGCTATTTATTTGGGCATTATCTCGTACACACACGCCTTATTTTCTGTGGTGATCTCCACAGGATAATGGCTATTTATTTTGAGGTTCTCTTTACCTATAAACTGAACTAATCGGAACGCAGCGCGGCCGCGATCACCATCCGGCCGAGCCGCCATGCCGGGTAGATGCCAGCTAGGAGAGCCGCTACCACCGCCACCCCAAACGCATACAAAAAGCTAGACGGCTGTAACTGCATATCGAGCGACCAGCCGAACGAGCGAATGTTGATCACATAGATCAAAATCCATGCCAGCACATACCCAGTTGGCATAGCGATCAGACCTGCGATGCCACCCATCAAGCCGGTTTCGAGCAACGTTAATTGCCACAATTGTCCCCGTGTCATGCCTGTAGCACGCAGTGTCCCCAGTTCCCGGCCGCGTTCCAGTTGCAGGCTCATCAGTGCGCTCAATACGCCGATAAAAGCGACCACCGTTGCCAGCAAGCGCAACGCATCGGTGATCGCAAACGTGCGATCAAATATCTCTATCGACGTATTGCGAAGTGCTTGATTGGAGCGCACATCCAATTGCTGCACCGGAGCAAAAGCGGCTTGCATATCGCTCACCATCTGGTCGATGTCTGCATCTGGCGTGACGAATAGCCCGACAGACGAAATGGCTGGATCGTTCCATGTTTCAGTGTATAGCGCGGCCGCAATGTACATCAACCCCTGATCAGACCCAAAATCATACACCACGCCCAGCACAGGCAGCTCCAGCAACCCATCAGGCGACTGTACGGTGATGGGTTGCGGCGGAAGCGGCATATCGAAGCGGCGCAACAATGGCTCGGTGATAAAAACGCCTGCACCTTCATCAAATTGCGCCCACATCGTCGGCACATCGTCGCTCTGCCACAGCCATGTGCGGTTGCCCCGCGACACGTCTCCGGCGATGGCGGCCGTGTTTAATGTGGCGTTCAGCAAGGGCGCATCGAGCGTCGTAGATCGAGCGGTGACAGGATAATCAACCCCTTCCCAAGCGGACATTTGCGCCAGCAACGCCCGGTCAATCGTGCCATCGACACTGTTTGCGCTGACACCGGGCGGCGAAATAAAGATGTCTGCCACCAACGTTTGATCGAGCCACTGGACGACAGTGTTGCGGAACGAGCCGATCATAATACTCACGCCAACGATTACGCTGACAGCCACCATAAGCGCGGCGATAGCGACCGAGGTACGGCTGAGTGAGCGCACAATATCACGCGGGGCGAGACGATAGAGCGGGTTTTCGGTCGGCAATTTTGCCATCGCGTTCATCAGCCATACGGTGATGGGCGCGGTGATGAGCGCGAACGCGAACAAGATGGCGAATAGCCCTGCAAACGCGATCACCAAGCCTGCATCGAGCCAGAGCAGCAGCACCCCGGCCGCACATAGCACTGCCCACGCAACGACCAGCCAGGGCAAAATAGTGTTGACGCGGCTTTCGAGATTGGAGCGGCGCATCGCTGTGCTGGGGGCGGTTCGCATCGCTTCGATGGCCGGAATGGCAGACGCAAGCACGGCCGAGCCGATACCGATCACCAGCCCTTTCACTAGGCTAATGGTAGGCACAGTCACCTCGCGCACCGTGACCGTAAAATAAAGATCATTGATCGTCTGTGTGACGAGACCGACCATCAGATTGCCTAGAAAAACCCCCACGCCTACGCCGATGATCGAGCCGACCAAGCCCAGCACCAGCGCTTCGCTCAAAATAAGCGCGGCCAATTGTCGCCCCGTTACGCCCAAGCAGCGCAACACACCAAAGAGCGGCCGTCTTTGTACCACGCTAAAGGTGACGGTGTTGTAGATAAGGAACATGCCGACGACGAGCGCAAGCAAACTGAGCGCGGTCAAATTGAGCTCAAAGGCGGCCGTCATTTGCTGGATGGCGTTCGCTTCGGCCGCGGCCGTTTCGATCTCGGTGCCAGTTGGCAAGAGCGCGGCAATTTGGTCGATGGTCGCGTCATCCTCCACGATCAGGTCGATGTGGGACAATGTGCCAGCACGGCCGAAAATCTCTTGCGCGGTGGCGATGTCTGCAAAGAGCAAGCCCGCGATGCCGCGTCGTGTCAGGTCATCAGTCGGCTCGATCAAGCCAACGATTTGTACGTCGTGCGCGACCCCGCCCACCGTGAGCGTGAAGGTGTCGCCCAGCGCGAGATCGTTGTCTGCCGCTGTATCGGCCGGGAGCAGCACCGCGTTTTTCTGCGCGATAAATTGCGTCAGCCCGGCCGTGCTGCCCACGTCCCCGCCCAAATAGCTGCGAAACGGTGGCTCGGCAAACGGGTCGATGCCCAATAGTTGGTATGGTTGTTCGCCCAGCGCCACGGCCGCGACTGCCCCTTGCACCACAGGTGCAGAGCGCGTATAGCCCAATTCGGTGCGAAGCTGACGGTAGATCGTCTCATCCACCCCGGTCGGCCCACCAACGATGCGATGGGTCGTTTTGCCCACAATCGCGTCAGTCGAGAGGGCGAATGCACGGCTGGCTGATCCATTTGCCAAGTCGATGCTGACCATCATGGCGACACCGAGCGCAATGCCCAGCACAAACAAAATATACTGGAGCGGCCGTCGGGCCATGCGTCGCCATGCGGTACGGAAAAGCGGCGCGGAATGGGTGGAAGATGTTGTCATTGCTGCCATACAGAGTTGGAGTTTAGCATAGCGGCCGTGCAGTTTCCTTAACTATATGATTGTTCTATTGTTCCATGAATGTGCTGGGTGAAAGGGCTGGATAATCGGTGTACCCGGCCGCGCCCCCGCCGTAAAATGTCGCTCGATCCGCTTCGTTGAGAGGGCTATCTAATTGGAAGCGGCGAGGCAAATCGGGGTTGGCGATAAATGGTACGCCATACGCCACACAGTCGGCCCGGCCGGACAGGATCGCTTCGTTGCCCCGTTCTTTGGTGTAGAGGTCGTTGACCATTAGCACACCTGAGAAGTGTGAGCGCAAGACGGCCGTGGCGGGGTCTGGTTTCGTTTTCGCTTCGCGTAGATGGAGGTAGGCGAGGCCAAAAGAAGCGACGCGCTTGGTGGCGGCCGTAAACAGGGCAAGCGGATCGCTATCCGCCCCTTTTTGATCGACGAAGGGCGAAAAGCGAATGCCCACACGTTCGGCCGACCATGCACCGACCACTGCTTCCACCACTTCGCTCATAAAGCGCAACCTATTTTCCAAGCTGCCACCATAGCGATCTGTGCGCTGGTTCGCACTATCGCGCAAGAACGCATCTATCAAATAGCCGTGCGCCCCGTGAATTTCGACACCATCAAAACCGGCTTGCTGGGCGTTGCGGGTGGCGGTGGCATATTGTTCGACGATGCCGGGAATCTCGGCCGTTTCTAGCGCACGGGGGACGGGCAACGGCTCTTTGCCAGTCGGTGTCATCACGTTGCCGGGGGCGGCGATGGCAGACGGCGCGACGGGCAACTGCTGATGGGGCTGAAAGACGGGGTGCGAAATACGGCCGACATGCCACAGTTGGGCAAAAATCCGGCCGCCTGCCTCATGCACTGCGTCTGTCACCAACCGCCAGCCTGCTAACTGCTGGTCTGTGTAAATGCCCGGTGTGTCGGGGTAGCCGTGTCCTTCTGGCATGATCGGCGTGGCTTCTGAAATAATCAGCCCTGCGCTGGCTCGTTGTTGATAGTAAAGGGCGTTCAAAGCGGTGGGCGCAACGCCAGCCCCGGCGCGGCAGCGTGTGAGCGGGGCCATTATGATGCGGTTGGGCAGTGTCAGATCGCCTATTTGAAGCGGCGAAAATAGATCAAGTTGTTTCATCGGGTGCTTTCCTCACGGGTTACTTTTCTGTAATTAAAGCATATCGGCCGTGAATGGGTAACGGACATTTATGGCTCTTTTGAATTTCACGTGGTTTCCCTCCCCTAACCCCTCTCGAAGGGAGGGGAACTGCCCACACATAAAAAAACGGGGCAGCCGTTAGACTGTCCCCGTTTTTTTATGTTACTAACCAGATCGTGCTATTTATTCATTTTGACGACGCTGGTACACAGATCGGCCGAACGTGAGTAATAGTACGGCACTGGCGGCCGCGACGATCACCATCGGCACCATCAAATTGGTGGTAGATGACGAGCCGCCACTGGAAGCAATCGCTAGTGGCACAGTGCCTGTCCCGCCGCCCGGTTCGAGACCATAAGCGAGCAAGCCATTGATATAAACCGGTATGTACTCGGTCAAAATCGGCTGTGATCCTGCGATCCCGGTTGCTGCCCAGTCGTCGCTATCGTCCCATTGTGCGCCCGACTGACTGCCGCCAATCGCTTGCCAATCTGGGCCGATCTTGATCGACGTTTCACACTTGCCCGGATTCCAATCATCTGCTTTTGCAGGCAGGTCAACCTCGGTGAAATCTATCTCGAAGTAATAGATGTTCGCGTCTGCATCCCACACCGTTGCGGGGCTGGTTGTTTGTGTCATCGCGCCAGCATTTGGTTGGCATTGCTCGTTGTTGATCTGCATCAGCAAATCGGAGACAGCAAAGCCAGCGTCCATGAACTCTGTCAGGTCTACAAACAATCTTGCGGTGACGTTGGAGTACGGGATACCGCCATGATTTTCGATCCGCACAGCGTAGTCGGTTGATGGCTGGTTGGCATCATAGTTGTTTGCGCCAGCGTGGACTTCCAATGCGGCCGTCGGCGTAGCTGTCGGCGTATTGGTCGGTGTCGGTGTTGGCGTATTGGTAGGCAATGGGGTAGCTGTGGGCGTACACACGGCCGCACCGGGGACACCGCCACAAGGGGTTGGTGAAGGTGAGGGCGTTGGCGTGACCATGATGTTTCCGGCCGTAGACAACTCATCTGCAAAGAACGTTGCCCACGCATACGGCGCATTCCAGTTGATCGTTACCTCATTGGCTGACCACGCATCGATCAAGTCGAGCGTACACATTTGCGGATACGGGCAGAAAGCCAACCCGTTGTTGATACCGAGAATCATCACCGGGTCGAATGTACTTTCGACTGAATTTGCACCACCAGACATCCATCCGGGAGGGGCATCAGCAAAGATCGGGTTCAATGGGCCAGAGTAGACGCGATGATGCGGTTGATCCAAATCGTTGTCACAGGTGTCGTCGCCTGTCACAAAACATTTGTTGAGTGTGTTCCGGCCGTAGATGTAATCCAAGCCGCGTACCACACCGTCCGCATACTTTTGCTCGCCTGTGTAATCGTATGATGAGCCGAGCAATACCATGTTGTTCGCTACAAACGAGTTAGAACCCCAGGGGTAATCGTTTGCCACGTCGTTCGCCGTCATCGGGTGCTGATACCCTTGCCCGTGCAATGCGCCCAGCACATGGTCAGACGCTGCGTTGACATAGCCCTGCATTGTCGCTTGCTCTGGGACACCGCCGACAGTCGCAATCGAAATCGCGCCCAATGTCGATGTCGTTCCCCAGTTGAAGCTACCTGCAACACCACAATCAACCTCGAATGGCACAGGGCCTGCATGAGGGATAGATAGTGCGCCACCGTTTGAACACCACTCGAAATGGTTCTCGCCAGCGTTGGCAGGATTTTCGTTAGGAACGTTTGGATTTGCCCAGAACGCTTCTGTTTCTGCTTCGTAGCCGTTCATGGCTGTTTGATAGCTGCTTGCGTCACTGTCGCCCAGCGCGGAGGCGGTCAAATAAAGTTCGGCCGCTGCCCAGAAGAAGTCGTCTTTCAAGAAGTCATCGTCATAGGGGCCACCACCCAGATTGACGTAATCGAAAAATTCAGAGCGATGGGGCGCGAACCAGTCGGGGTTTGTTTCGGCCGCCGAGAATGCCAGTTCGGCCGCGTCCCAACATTGTTGAGAGAATGCTGCGTCGATGTCTGCCCAGATACGCGCACATTGAGCGGCCGTGGCGGCTACGTTCAAGGTTGCGGCCGTCGATGGGGCCATCATGTAGCGCGTCCGTGAATAGCCCAAATCATCTGGTGCTGTGCCGGGATTTGCATTATTGCTCGATCCATAGCTCGCGTCCTCTTGATTGTAATAGGGCATAAAGCCGAGACCCGTCCACAGATCGTCGTGCATTTTGTGATGCACCATGCCGTTGTACATCGTCGTGTCCTGCATCTTCAGCAAGAACTCCATTTGCCAACGCGCCTCGTCCAATACGTCTGGTACACCGTTGCTACTTTCAGGAATGTTGAACGTGCCATCACCCATCGCTGCATTGAGCGTCGCCGCATCTTCAAAATGCTCAAAACGCTCGTACATATTCATCATTGTCCACACAGCGATACCACCATTGACCACGTATTTACCGTAGTCACCAGCATCATACCAGCCACCGGTCAAATCTTTACTGTAGGTACAGTCAGGGATGTAGTCAGGCCATGCGCTTTCATGTGTTGTGTCGGTGCTTGGGTTGTAGCAAGGAATATCGCTATCCCATTCGAGATGCCCGGCCGGACGGCCGTACTCAGGGTTTGCCGCGTAGCTGGTGTTGCCACCGCCACTATATTGCCCTTCGATTTCGATACCACTACGGTTGTAGTAGAAGTATTTGATCGCGTCATATTTGAAGCTCTCATACAAATCTGCGTCGATGTCGAATGGCAAACTGGTTGACCCATTGACCACCAGCGTGTAGCCTGTGCCGGGGGTGTCATAGGTAGAGAAGTCGATTAGATGTACGTTGTCGCCCGAATCATTGTCAAAGCCGTAATACATCGTGCCACCACTATGCACGGTTGTGCCAGATGAATTTTTCAGTTCCCAGGGCCACGACCCTTCATAGCCATCTGCATAGACAGCGTATTTCGATGCGTTTGGTATGTAACCAGCTTGATTCACACGTACCGGGCGGACATCAGGTGTCGCCGTTGGTGGAATGTTGTAGCTCGCTTCATTGAGACTCACATTGTCGATGCACAATACGAACTCATCTGGCTGTGTCCATGAGAAATACTCTGGTTCGTTGCCAAAATGAAATGCCAGCTCAGTCGCCGGGTCTTGCCCGTTGTTCATTGCGTCAGACCAGCCTGTTGTGTTTGCTGCGGCCGACATATCCCACGAATCGGTATACGTCACCCATGACTCAACTTCTGGAATTGGCTGGATGGGCGACCAATCATACGGTGCGCTGTACATGCTCAAATTCCAGTATTCTGGCTCACCTTTTTGGTTGCCAATTTTCGGGTGCAACTGTACGCCGCTATGCGATGTCCATACATCGAAGGTGATGTCATACACGCCCGTATCTGAAATGTACATGTTGCGATGACGCATTTGCACAGACCAGCGCCGTGCACCCGGACTGATCACCACCATACACATCGCGTTGCCGTCGCCACCGTGATAGTATGGGTTGCTTTGGCTCGTGTCGCTGGTCAGGTAAATGGGGTCGGCCGGGCCATAGATTTGTGCCAGTCCCGCACCGCCTGTATCAAAGTCCGCCTGCCACGGCAGACCACCCGTTTCAAAATTGTTGTTCCAAATGAGATCACCCGCTTTTGCCGTGCTGTTCGAGTTCGCTAGTAGCATAAGCAAGGCTACCAAAACGAGAAGAACAGACGTGAAGGGGATTAAAAGATGTTTTTTTGCGGTCATTATTCTCTCCAAAGTAGAATCTGAGGGATTCAAGATTTGATGCTATTTCTCTCGTGCTTATTGTATTGGGAACGTTCCCAAATATCCAGTGGCAATTTAGAGACAGGTGCGCCTAAAAGTTGTGTAAGCCCCTTGTCAAACACAGAACAAACGGTTCTCTGAACAATTGTGGGATTAAGAGGGAGAGAGACGTTGATGAGCTACGAGCAATAGGCAAAAAAAATGAGCCTTGCTTTTGGGGCAAGACTCATGGAGCAGAAGGAGATGTAAGGAGGTTAAAAAATGTGCATGAGCATTTTTTTTTGTTGCTCACTACAAACAAAATGATACAAGTAAATTACTCTGTCACGTGACAAGTAGTAAGCGCAATTTATGTAAAATAATTGACAATCGTTTGATATTTTGATCGATAGATAGAATGAGTCATGCGATTTCTCTAAAAAGAGGCAGTATTCGAATATCCCGAAACAAGATAATGATGGTAGCGGGTATCAATTCGACGCTTGCGAACCTGATTGACGGCCGACCAGCCAACCCAAACCGCCCACGACAAACACCAGCGCCAACGCCCCGATCCCCATCATCCACAACGGCGTTCCGCTATCCGTATCATCTGACATAATAAGCGGTGTCGGCCGCACGGCAGGCACATCATTTTCATTCTCATTGAGATCATTGGCATCATCGGCGGCCGCCACAAGCACACCCTCTCCCTCATCTAGCTCATCCAGCCGGAAAATTACATACGGAATGTCGTGGTCAGTCGCCTTGTACGGCAGCAATTCGGGGGTTATTTCTCGGCCGAACGCATCGGGATAATCGGCATTGGTGTGGATAATATCGACAGAGTGAATAAACGGTTCGACATCGGGCGACACCAAAATACCATCGATCAATTGTGCCGCGCCGCTAAAGACAAAACTGTACCGTTGCGCGTCTGGCACACGCTTCAGCACATTGAACAAGCCGCCATCCTCCAGCGTTTTGAGCGGCGCGGAATCCTCAAAATCGTTGAAGTCACCCATCACGATCACACGGGCAGCAGGCTCGGCCGCCAAGATGGTGCTGATCAGTTGGTTGTGGTGGGCCGACTGTGCAATGCGGCGCGGTTCAGTCGCGGCCGCACCACCCCGCTTCGATTTGAAGTGATTGTTGAACAAAATGTAGCGTCTGCCTTCGACCGCAATTTCTATCCGCAGGGGCGGCCGCGAGAATAACGGCTCTTGCCCGTCTGGACAGTCGGCCGTTTCGTCGTCGATGTTGGTGTCAATCGTGGTACAGCCCTGTTCTAGCTGCATCGCCAGCAACTCAACACGGGTCGGATCAAGCAAATAGGCGACATCGATCCCCCGGCCGTCCGCGCTCTCGCGGTGGGCAATACTGTATGTCCAGCCACACGTTTCTGTCATCGTGGCCGCCAATCCCTCCAGCAGCGTCGCCTTCTCTACCTCCTGAATCGCCACCACCGTCGGGCAGTGCAGCAACGTGCCGATAGCATACGCAATTTTCGTCTGCTTCGTCTCGATCTCCTCTGGTGACAGCTTCGGTTCTGCATCTGATCCGGTGTCGTCAATGCCATCAAAAAAATTCTCGACATTAAAGCTGATCAAGCTAAACTGCGTCTCGTCGGGAGCGGGTACATCGGGGAGCGGCCGGAAATCAGCCACCGTCACCGCCAGATCATCCCCGCCCTGCTGCAAAATTTTGAACTGATCAAAGTTGTACGTCAGCGGCCCCGCCAGCCCCTGGAGCATGTCGCCTACTTTCACGTCTGGGAACGCGCTGCAATCGACATCGGACTCGTAAATCACAGGCAGAATCGTATCAATCGGGTCATCGGCATCACGCAAAATGACGCGCTGGGGCGGCCGTCCCGGCATACTGACCGCCAGCCCACACCCATCAAACGTTGCGCCCAGCACGAGCAACGGCTCATCCCCGGCCGTCACCAGCATTCCCTCTAGCTGTTCATAATACTCATTTTGGTTGCTGGCTGGCGGATCGAGCAAAACAGGATCGGGCAGCACGGCCGCATCGCCCAACACCTCTACTTTTACGCCGTCATCCGCGATCTCGGTCAGCCCAAAAAATTCGACGACCTGCCCCGTCACCAACACATGATCGCCTATTTGCGCTATGGGAAAATCACGGCCGAAAAAGACAGGCACACCGTCGCTGGTTGTTGGATCACCATCCTCTGTTCCCGGCACGTCTTGCACAAACAGCGTGTAAAAAGTGATTCCGGCCGTGTTGCGATCTTCGTGAATGCCGGTCACGACACCATCAAACGTGACGAGACGATTGACAAACGGCGACACATCCCCGTCGCCCTGAATCGCGCCAATCGGCCGCCAATTTTCGTTTTCGATAACAGTATCACGAACCGCTTGCTCACAGTCGCCATCCAGCACCGCGCTACCGGGAGACGGGTCACGATTCGGCCGAAAATCGGCCGCACTGTCACTGTCACATATCGCTGGCACACGCTCGATGCTCTCCCCCGCGCCCACCGGCTGCACGGGTGGCGCAAACACCGCCTGACTGCCGCCATAGCTCACACCATCGACCGCTTGCCCAGCCGCGTCGAGCAAAATCATCTCGTCACCCGCATTGGACAGCGCCACACCGCCATTGGCAACCGTGCGATCCGGCCGCAAATCAGGCACGGCCGCGTCAGAATCCTGCCACTCAAAGTTGGGCTTGAAACCATAAAACGCCTGAAACGCCACGGCCGTCTGTGCCACAACAATCGACCGCCCCGCCTCGATCACACTCCCCGTCGGAAAGATCGTCATCCCCTCGCCACCCCCGGCCGTCTCCTCATCCCCCAGCCGCCAATCTGTCACATCAAACGGCGCAGCGCCCACATTGGTCAACTCCACCCACTCCAATTGATCATCATCATAAAGCGGCGCGTACAGCAGTTCGGTAATTTTGATCGGCACGGCCGTCTGCAAGACAACTGTTTCCACCCCCTCTGTCACCGTCAACGGCATCGTTTGCATGATGCGATATTGGTCAAAAGAATAGTGCAACACCCCAAACACGCCCGTCACCACACCCCCCGCTTGCACATCGACAAACGCATCACAATCGACATTGGTGCTGTTCATCACCGGCAAACTTACACCCCCGACCGTGATCTCAAATTCGCAAAACTGATTGGGCGACTGGCTGACGGCCGCCCCACCATCGACGCGCACCAGCATCCCCTCGTGTGCCTCCAACCATGCGCCGGGGTCGTCTGTTGTGGTTAGGGGTTTAATGGCAGTCGCCGCTGGCAGATCGTGATCGCGTTCCAACAAGTCGATAGATTGGCTATTCAAACCGACTTCGGTCAAATCGTAGAACTCGATGATCTCACCCGTCACCCGGACGTGATCGCCGGGGCGCAAATCGGGCTTGTCCCGGCCGACAAAAACAGCTACGCCATCGCTCGTGTCGGTGTACAGATCGGCCGTCCCCCGCGCATCCTGCACAAACAACGTATACCCCAATCCATTCGAGCCACTGCGTTCATTGACGGCCGTCACCACCCCCTCGAACGACACCACTTTGCCCACAAACGGCGAGCTTGCCCCATCCCCCTGCACTTCCCCAATCGAAGCCAAATCAACCTGCGCGGCCGCCACACGCACCCACATCATCATCACCAGCAGTATCAGTCCTATTCTCTTGATCATGCGCTTAACTTTATAACCAAAAATTGGATGGAACAAATCGGGAACAGGGGGCGTTTAGTTAAAAAGGTTGAATGTTAAAAGGTGAAAAGGTTAGCTTGCACGTGACAATGCCGTTGTGCAACCCAACTAACTTTCTAACCATCACTTTTTAACCTTCCTAACCTGAAACTTTCTAACTAATTTAGGAGAAGAATGATGTTCAAATGTACCCGTTTACCCCTTGTTTTGTGCGCGATTGCGCTGTTTGTCATCGGTTGTGGTGGTGCTGAACCGCTTGAACTGGTTGTTGAAGTCCCTGTCG
>CALECP010000212.1 GCA_937949915.1 uncultured Anaerolineae bacterium | reverse complement strand
CTTTAGTTTCGGCTAACTGGGGTCTTGAAAAGAAGCGGTTGACAGTCCACAATTGTTCAAAGCAAAATGACCAAATTGGAGACGAAAATGACAACCGCTTCAGAGAAAATGATACAAGCAATTGAGTATGTTGTAAAACCAATTAGCATTGGCACCAATCTGGCACTGATGCAGTTGTTGTGGGCAATGGTCAGTGGGGCATTTTTGGGAAGCCGTGGCGCGGTACACACGGCACTGGCATTGTGTGGTCGGAGTGATGCAGAAATTCGTCGAGGGAGCCAAGCGTTACGGAGTGGTCAGTGGACGATTGAGGAGATGATCAAACGGTGGCGTGAGTGGGTGCTGTCAGAGGGTCAGTGGGAAGTAAAGCGGTATGAGGGATGGAGAGCGGTATCGTGTGATGTGGTTGTCTATCCTCGTCTCAAGTTGAAGGGGTTGAAAGGGAAGTTTTATCGAGGAACATTTGGTCGTGCGGTCAAGGCAATCGGATTTGGGGTGATTGTCGATGTCGGTCATTATGGGGATGATCGGGTTGCATTGTTGAACCATATCGTGCGCTGTGAGAATAAGGAAGGGAGTAGTCGTATATTGCAGAAACAGTTGTTGAAAGAGACAAATAAACGTCTGGGAGACGATGGAGTACTTGTACATGATGCGGGGGCATCGATCAAGGAAATGCGAGAGATGAGAGTAAAACGATATGTGATTCGAATGGCGAAAAATTGTATCGTGCGGCGTAATAAACTGCCGTCCAACGCACACGGAAACCGCAGATATGGCAAGCGGATTCGTCCGGTCAAGCGGAAACGAGGCGATAAGGAGATCGCGGCAACAGAAGGGGCAGACTATCAGTCATCATTCGAGGTGGATGGGCGCACGATTATTGTGCATGGTTGGTTTGATGTCGTCTTGGAAGGAGATAATGTGACAGATGAGACTCCCCCGTTCACTCTGTGGATTTTTTTGACCCGATGTTCAAAAATCCTCTCATTTTGGCAACCAATCTTTCCCCAGAGGAAGCATCTGCCGAGACGATTCGCAACTTGTATCTTGATCGCTGGCCGGTTGAGCAACTGCCTTTGGCTGCCAAGCAGATGGTTGGATTGCATCGTCAATTTGTATTCAACCTCACAGCCTGTTTCCGACTGCCTGAACTGTCGTTACTGGCAGGCAACATGCTCACGCATGTTGCCCAATTGTTACCTCCCATCCCAACTGGATATTGGGATCGCACCCCGAAGAAAACGCCCGGTCGGTTGCGACGACTGTTAGCGCAGGACGGATTGCCCGAAATTTATGCTTTTCATCCCAGAATTCGACCAAAAGCGTCGAAAACTAGCCATCTACCGAAGGGTATCCGGACTTATCGTCGGAAAAAGGCTTCAACTTAGCGGAAACTAAAGTTCATCTCGTTCTTACAGTGGACTCATAAGGTCTAATAAAAAAAAGCGAAATCGAGCCAGCCAAAAAAGCTGACCCGACTTCGCAAAGAACAGGGTAGGTAGTAGTAGAGGTTTATGTCGCGCCAGTGACGCACCTACAATCCTGTTTACAGCAAGGGTATTTCTTGATCACAATAGTGCATTCGTACAGCATGATCCAGGTAGATATTATTCTAAGTGAGCGTGTTGGGTAATTTTTTGTTTATTACACACAATATCTGTTTAGTAGTCTGGCTTGTACCATCAATAACAAACCATCTACAGAAGCACCTCTATCTACTACATTATTATCAAAAACATACCATTACATTTTTACTTAATGCCTACTTGTTTTCCAGCATCCATCTGAACGAAGTGTACAACTGTTCAATAGGGAACTCAATGGGATTATAGTACGGTTGAATGATGTGAGAAATGTCGAATTTTTAGAAAGCGGCTAAAATTAAGCGACTGGTTAAGAGAGAAGAATAAAACAACGATAACCTGCACCTCACCCCATCTCATTTAGTGTTAGCAGTAGGGTGAAAATTATTGAGGAGATAATGACATGCACACGCACATACAAAGAAAAACAGATAGTCTATTGGGCTTGATCGGTGTTGCCCTGTTGCTGATGTTGACGCTGGTCGGCCGTGCTTCGGCCGATGAGACTGTCACCATCAATGGTACAGATTACACCTTCGATTGCTCGTTTATCCTGCAAGATTTGGCTGACTTTGAAGAAGCGGGCAACGATCCGCTCAACTCATTCCAATTTATCAACGCCAGCGACAACCCGCCATTCCCCTACGGCTTTGCCACCGACTGGGAAGTGGTCGTCGCGTATGACATCGACGTAAGCGGCTACTCATTCACTATTAGCCCGAACGATATGATCCTAGAAGTCGGTGTGCCGGATAATAATTCGATCACTATTTCGCCAGACCCAAACAATACGGCCAGCACCAACATTTTCCCCAGTTCGGCTATCGGCATCAATTTTGAGCCAGGTGTCGCTATTTGGCAGGATAATATCGTCGGCTTTACCGGCCGTATCATGTTCGACAAATCAGATCAAGACCCTGCCATTTCAGTCGATACCCCGTGTGGGTCTGGTGATGTGATCGAGCGTAACCTCGCTGTGAGCAAAACAAATGATCTTAATGGAGCAGATGCGGAAGTGGGCAGCCCGTTCACATGGACAATCGACGTAAGTACCGATTTGATCGGCGTGATCTTCCCGGCCGGATCGACCATCCTCGTCGATGATTTGCCTGCGTCGGTAACGGTAGGCGATGTGTCTGTTGTGGGCGCACCGGCCGGGGTGGCGTGTAGTGCAACTGGCAACCAAGTGGTGTGTACGGCCGCCAGCGAATTGGTTTTGTCTGATGGCAGTTTTCAGGTGAACATTCCTGTCACCCCCACCGAAGCAGGGATATTGACCAACCCCGACGGCGTATGCGCGGCCGACCCTGACAACGTGATCGTCGAAATCAATGAAAACGACAACGCTTGCACCGATACGGTGACAGTTGCTGGCGTTGCCATTCAAGAGCAGCCCGAAATTTTCGTGCTGAAACAGGCGAGTAGCGACAGCGCGTTAGCGGGTGAAACTATCACCTACACCTATACGATTATCAATTCGGGCGATGTCACGTTGACCAACATCGTTGCGATGGATGATGTGCTGGGCGCGATTGCGCTTGATACGATGACACTGCCGCCCGATCTGACGGCCGTCGGCACGGCCGTTATCCCCGCGTCGATGACGATGGGTGTTCTGACGATGACAGTGACGGACGAGATGGCCGCGGCCGGATCGCTGGCAAATACAGTCATGGTGACAGGTACATCTCCGGCCGGGGCAGACGTGACGGCCGTCGATACTGTTTCTATCGACCTCATCCCGGCGCAACCGGGCATCTATGTCTTGAAGGAAAGCGATATTGATCTCGCTACCGAGGACGATATGGTGGTGTACACCTACACCGTTATCAATATCGGTAATGTGCCATTGACCAATATCATGGCAAGCGATGATATTTTGGGCGCGATTCCATTGGAAACGACGATGCTCCCGGCCGATCTCAATGCGGTGGGAACAGTCGTTATTCCTGATGCGCGGACAGTAGGCGTTCTAACGATGACTGTGACGGCCGATACGGCCGTGGGAATGCTGACAAATACCGTCATGGTGACAGGCACAGCCCCCAATGGTGACATTGTGACAGCCAGCGACTCGTTGACCATCGAGATCGCCGAGCCTACCAATGTCCGTCTGGGTCAAGTGACGGCCGTCACGCCTGTTGCGCTCGTCGCATGGGGTATCTTCTTTCTCTCTATCCTCTCTATCGCTTCACTCACCCTTCACATCCGCCGATAAACGCAATAAACACGCTGTAGGGATGCGGTTCGCCGTATCCCTGCGGTGTCAAATTAGGCGCGTCACGTCATTTTTTCACCCTTCAACAAAATAGATATTGATCGAATACCCGATCCGTACATCTGGCTCACGCTGTCGAAAGTAACCATACACGCTGCTTGTCTCAAATGCGTCATAGTAGCGGATGGGCATCTCTTGCAAATTGTGGACGCTGATGGCGTAGATGCCCGGTTCAGGTTGCTGGGGGTCGAATGGCGGATCAAACCATAAGCCGAGAAAGTCGGCCGACCCTCCAGGCAACGGATCGTAGTCGATGAAGTGGTGCGGCCGACTCGACCCAAACCAGCCCAGGTTGACGCGCTCGACTTCGTTTTCTGCCATCCAGTCGCGTAGCCTGTATAAATCTTGCCCCCAATCGACGTTGCTATCGATCAAAATTTGCCAGCCGTTGCTTGCTCCTCCAACAACGGGGCTGAAATAGCTCAAATAGTGGGGATGAATGAGCAGGGAGCTAACGATTGTGCCGAGCAGTGTGAGGGTGGCGAGCAGACGGCCGAGCCAACCACACGTCGTCAATCCCGCTACGCAAATATAAAGCATCGGCAAAATCGGCATCAAATGGCGATAGCCGATATTGAGACCACCCTGCACAGCGAGGGCGAAATAGGCAACGGCCGGGAGCAACCAAAATAGTGCTTTGTGCCGTGTCGGCCGTTTGACCAGCAGCCATCCGGCCGCCACCACAAAAGCCAGCAACGTCGTCGGCACTGTTTTTGCCCACAGTGCGATAGGAAAGTAGGTGCGAAACCCATCGGCCGCATACGCCCCGTTCAAAAAAGCCGGTTCACCGCCGCCCGTCTTGAACATGATCCGCTCTACACCCGCCCAAAATGTCGGCATCGGCCCCTGCCATTGATTGAGCCAGTGCAGCCGCTCATCTAAAAATAAAAACGCGCCCCATTCAAACCCAAAAATCGCCCACACTACGCCGATAGACAAAACACCGGCTGCCAAATACCGTGCCAGTCGCCTTCCTCCATGCCTCTGTTGCGTCTCTTCTTGAGATAGATAAAGCGGCAGAATCGCCATCACGCCCCAAATTGGTACAAACCCCAAATTAGATAACTTGCTGGCAAATGCCAGTCCCAGACCGACGGCCGCCCACACCAGCGATCCCCCATGCCATAGCCGCCACAGCAGCCACGACGCAAGCAGCAACATCATCGATCCGCCCACATCTGTTGTCGCATAACGGCCGTGCGCCATCACCGTCGGGTCAAACAAAATTAGCCCCAAGCCGATCACCCCTGCCCATTTGCCCCACAGACTTCGAGCAATATGCAGTCCCAGTACGCCCAGCCCCATCGTCAACAAAATCATCGGTATCCGTGCCAGCACCACCATTTGTGACACGGCTTCGACATTATTGCGCTCCCAGAAAAAAGCATCGGCAAAGTCGTACCAGAACCAACCGATGGGTTCACGCTGCCAGCTTGGATCATCTGTTGGTAGTTGTAGGTCGGGTAATGCTAATAATGGCACGGCCGCCCATGCGTTGATCAATGGGGGATGCTCCATGCTCAGGCGCGGATCGGCCGTTTTCAAAAACGCATATCCCCGCGCAATATGATTTTGCTCGTCCATCGTCGGGCTGTCATCGACCATACTCGCCATCGCTAGCCAGAAAAAAAGCAGCAGCAGCGCAACCGTTATCCATCTCATACTTTCTGATTGTAAGGCAATCGCCCGGCTTTTCGCACGTGTGATCGGCCGATCTTCTCCCATTTACACGCTTTATGCCCCCGATTCGCCCTTATTCTCTCAAAAGCCATTCACGAAACGCTCTTTGCAATTGCGATACAATCATCAACACGATAAGATCAATATGCTTTATTGCGATACAGCAATCGAAAAAGCTGTGTCACTCTTGTAGAAAGACCAAAGGAGGCAAATCTACTTTGGTCTATTCGTGCGTGACACAGATTGACATGAAATAGGATACCGAATGAATTCTAAACTTACTCGCTGGTGTGACGGCTTTCTGGAGGCGGGGTGGTTGTTTGCGCTCATTGCAACACCGCTTTTCTTTAACATCCATTCAGATCGTGTGTTCGAGCCAGACAAAATTACATTACTTCGCTCCCTTGCCTTGATGATGGTGCTGATTTGGATCGTCAAATTTGTTGATCAACAAGGATGGCGAGACCGATCATGGCTCAAATGGAACAGTGCGAACTCTGTGTGGCGGATGCCGCTCGTGCTTCCTATGATGCTGATCGTTGTATCCTATCTTGTCTCTACGCTCTTTTCAGTTGCTCCTCGCACCAGCCTCTTGGGGTCATACCAACGGTTACAAGGGACGTATACCACGTTTGCCTACATCGCTATTTTTGCGGTCGTACTGGGCAATCTACGCACCCAAAAGCAGGTACAACGCCTGATCACAACGGTGATCGTCGTCAGCATTCCCGTCTCGATTTACGGGATGCTGCAACGGTACAAGCTCGATCCGCTCCCCTGGGGTGGTAACACCAGCACCCGTATTGCCGGACACATGGGGAATGCCATTTTCGTGGCCGCTTACCTGATCATGGCGACTCCGTTGACGATTGCGCGGATTATCGACAGCTTCAAAAACATCCTCACTGATGCGGTGCTAGATTACGCCGATGTGATTCGCTCTTCTATCTACATTCTCGCGCTTGCGGTGCAATTGATCGCTATTTACTGGACGCAGAGCCGGGGCCCATTGCTCGGTATCGGTATCGGTATGTTCGCGTTCATCTTGATTTTGTTGGTCACGTTGCGGAATGTGGCGCAGCAGGAAGATAGCAGTGCGCGCACCAATTTTTTGTGGCCGCTCGTGTTTGTGGTGCTGGGCATCGCGTCGCTGTTTGTGGCTGATATGGTGTCGCCCAGCAGTGGGTCAGCCAGCTTTTTCCTGTGGCTGGGCGTGACGGGTGCTTTGCTGGTTGCGATCTTTGTGCTGGCGGCCGCACGGCGGGGCTGGGCATGGTTATGGCTGGCGTGGATCGGCATGGTTGGGCTGACGGGGCTTGTTCTCGTTGTCTACAATGTCTCGACTGCGTTGGGCGATAGGGCCGATACGACCCCTGTCATCGGCACGCTGAACGACACGTTTGATGAATGGCGCGGATTGCCCACTATCGGCCGTTTCGGCACGATGCTCGACACGGAAGAAGGGACATCAACAGTGCGCTTGCTCATCTGGACAGGCGTGATCGATCTCGTTTCGCCCCACGATCCGATAGAGTCGCCTGTCAGTGGCAGCGACAAATGGAACGTGCTACGGCCGCTCATCGGCTATGGCCCCGAAGCGATGTATGTTGCCTACAATAGTTTTTACCCGCCTGAATTAGCCATTGTCGAAGCGCGGAACGCATCGCCTGACCGCGCGCATAACGAAACGTTTGACGCAGTGGTGATCACTGGCATATTGGGCTACTTGGCTTGGCAAATTTTGTATGTGGCAACCTTTTATTATGGCTTGAAGCAATTGGGCGTGGTCAATGGTAAACGAGAGCGTAACTTGCTGGTTGGTCTCTGGTTTGCGGGGGCGATTGCCGCTTCGATTGTAGCGATGGCAGTCGGTGGCGCGGTCTACTTGGGTGTAGCTGCCCCGTTTGGCAGTATCATCGGTCTCGTCATTTATCTCATTTACTATGCGCTGTTCGGCCGTGCCGAAGCGCACACACAAGTTTATAACATCAACACATTGGTCATGGTCAGCCTTATCGCCGCTATGATCGCTTATTACGTCGAAATTCATTTCGGGATTGCGATTGTTAGTACGCGCACCCATGCGTTTGTGTACACTGCCTTGATCGTCGTTTTGGCTGGCATGATGAATACATCAGCAGAAAGCGAAAAGCTGGATGAAGTGATCGAAGCGTCTACCGTTGCTGCTGCACCGGTGCGCCGCTCCAGAAAAGCGCGGAGTGCGCCACGTTCTTCGCGGTCTGGTGCTGGCGGTAGTTGGCTGGGGCCGGTACTGGCGGCAGCAGGGCTGATGACAGCCATCATGGTCATTTTCGGCTTTGGATTCACAAACTATACTGTCCAATCGGGCGAGCAAATTTCCACGCTGGCAGATGTGCCATCCTCGGCCGATATTTTCCGCCGCGCCTTCTTTGTCAACCCGCGTCAGGGCTTTATTGATTCCCCGTATCTGTTTGGGGTGGTCATTCTCAGTTGGCTGCTTGGCTCATTGCTCTTCACATGCGAAATGGTGAAAGACGGCACATTGCGTATAAAAGGCACAGGCGCATTTAACCAATCTTATGCCCGTATCGCGGCCGGTGTATTGCTCGCTCTTTTCCTCGTTTCACTCACTACTTTCTTGGGCGACATCACCCCAGAAACGCAACATATGGCACGGGTCGGCCGGGTGTCTGGTACATTCTTTGGGCTGCTCTCGCTCGCATCGGCCGTCTTCCTATTTTTGTCACCGGATAATTCGGCCGCTCGCACGTTCGCCGGTGTCATCGGCACGATTGCTGCATTGTTCGCCATTCCACTGCTCGTTGCTGGCGCAAGCGTCGAAGGGATATTGCTCGGCATTGGCGGGGTTGCTCTGCTCTTTTTGTTATGGAATGATGGCTGGCGCAACTTCTCTGTACCCCTGTTGATCATCGGCTTTGTATCGCTGCTGGGTGGGTTGATGTACGCGCTTATTCATGCTGGCTTGATGCGCGAAGTGCTGTTTTTAGCACCTGACCAAACGCAAATTGATGCAGTCGGTGCGACGTTGCAGACGGCCGTAGCCAATGGCGAACTATTTGTGCTAGAAGGACAAATACCGATGATCGCACGTCGTTTGATCGAAGCGAGCCGCATCGACCAATATCTGACTACCTTCTATCTCGTCGGCTTTGTTTGTTTGCTGTTTACGGGCGCGGCTATCGCTTGGCGTAGCATGTCGGCCGAAAAGAAAACAGGCTCTGTCCCCGGCTTGATCGCGCTAGTCGTTGCGCTCGTGCTAGGCTTCTTCCTCACCGATATAACCAACCTCAACATTATCCAAGCAGACATGATCTACAAGCGCGGCAAGCCATTTGACCAACAAGCATCCCGTTTGCTTAATGAAGGCATTCGTGCAGAAGAGACAGAACAACAACAGCAAGCGTTCCAGGGTGCGGTACAAAATTGGCAGATCGCATCTACTATCTACGAAGATGTCGTTGATTTGACCCCGAATGAAGATTTCTACTTTTTGTGGCTCGGCCGCTCTTACCTCGAACAATCACGCCTTAACTCGGCACAGCAAGCTATTTTGCTGGATCAGGCAAAAATTCGCCTAGAAAATGCCCAGCAGATCAACCCGCTCAACACAGACCATACGGCGAATTTGGCGCGCCTGAATACACGCTGGGCTGATATTCGCCGGGATGATCCTGAGCAACGTGCTGAAAACATCGACATATCGAAAGGCTATTATGAAGATGCGCTGGCGTTAAGTCCGCAGAACTCACTGATTCGCAATGAGTACGCTAACTTGTTCTTCCAGTTGTCCAATGATTGCGAGAACGCTTTGCGTGTCTATGAAGAATCGGCCGCTATCGACAAATTCTACGACCGCACCTACATCAGCACGGCCGATGTGTATATTCGGTGTGCATCACGCGAAGGTGAACCCCGTGCCGACCATCTGCAAAGTGCGCTCGACACCGTTGATGCTGCCATTGCAGGTGTGCCAGCCCGTCTACAACGTGCCGCCTTCAACAACAGCATGGCGAACATTCATTTGCGCGTCGCACGAGAATTTGTGAACGATGGCGACACTGCCCAAGCTCGTACCATTGTGCAAGAAGCGATTGACGCTGGCTTGCCCACCGAAGCGACACTAGACACACTCACGCAATTTATCGAAGGGCTAGATGTAGGCAGTGATGGCTAAATGATGCGAATGTGGGGATGACGGCCGTAGGAATACAATATATTGTGTTTCTACGTGCATCGCCGCACTTGCAAAGCAGGGAATAATGTTGTGCGTACACTTTTGGTTACAGCCCTCATCGCGCTGTTTGTAACAGCGTTTAGCATTCCCTGGATCAAGCAAATTGCGCTTGCGCTTGGTTTCGTAGACACCCCATCTAAACGCAAAGTGCATAGTACGCCAGTGCCTTTGCTTGGTGGGCTGGGTATTTTTGGGGGCGCAATTGCTGTGATGGCTGTCTATTTTGGGCAGCGGGGCAATCTGTCTATTCTCGGTCTTTTGGGCGCGGCGATGATTATTATGCTCGTGGGGCTGATCGATGATCGTTGGGAATTACCCCCTCTCATCAAATTAGGTGGACAATTGATCGCGTTTGGGTTGGCTGCTTTTCTTGGCAGCCGGGTCGATTTGCCGATTCCTGATGTTGCTAATTATGCGATTACGATTGTCTGGATGGCGGTGATTACCAATGCGATCAACTTTTTGGACAATATGGACGGCTTGTGCGCGGGTGTGAGTGCGGTGGCGTGTGCGTTTATCGTATTGCTTGCTTCGTTGAATGACCAATACATTATTGGCCCAATGGCGGCCGCTACGTTTGGGGCTTGTTTGGGCTTCTTACGCTACAACTTCAAACCGGCCAGCATTTTCATGGGAGATGCTGGGTCTTTATTTCTCGGCTTCCTTTTGTCGGCGATGGCGCTGCGCTTACGGTTTCCCGAAAATGTCAATTTTGTGACATGGATGGTGCCGTTGTTTCTGCTTGGTGTGCCGTTGTTCGATTTGTCGCTGGTGTTTGTGTCACGGCTGCGGCGGCGCGTCAACCCATTGACAACGGCCGGAAAAGACCATACCAGCCACCGTCTTGTCCGCATGGGCTTTACCCAACGGGAAGCGGTGCTGCTCATTTATTTGCTGGGGTGTGCGTTTGGCCTGCTGGCGGTGTTCATCACCCGGTCAGATGCGGCCGAAGGGTATGCGATTGGCATCATCACCGCCCTGTGTGCGCTCTATGCTATTATCCGCCTTGAAAAATGGAAGGCATAACATAAACGATTGATCGACACGTTGTTGTCGATCTGAATAACAAAAAAATCGCTTGATACAAGTGAGATGGAGAACTACAGCAAATGGCTAGAAGAAAGCAAAAAGGCGCGTCCTTTGGTAAACAGAAAGGATCGCATTCTCAACAAGTACAACAAAATCGCGGCCGTCAACAGACGATCACCTACTTTGGGATCGGATTGGCTTCATTACTAGGCTTGTGTTTGATCACATGGCTGGTTTTCCGCAGTCCGACCCCGGCCGCCAATGATGCGCTGACCGATACGCTGGGCGACACTGAACTGGCTGATGATGATACAGAAGCAGAAGCCGATAGTGGTGATGAAGGCGCGGCCGCATCGGAGGATGACATGTCTGGCAGTGATGACCACTCTGCTGATATGGATATGGATGACTTCACTTTATTGGAAGCAGATCGCACGATGGCAGACAAAGCCCCGGCCGAACGCGCCAATGCGTATAGTGATGTTCCTGAAATGATCATCGACACCGCGAACACGTATGATGCCGTGCTGACCACTGCCAACGGAGAGATGCGGATTCGCCTCTTCGACGACGAAGCTCCCTTGACTGTCAACAACTTTGTCTCTTTGGCGCAAGATGGCTTTTATGATGGCACTGTGTTCCATCGTGTGATGGTTGACTTTATGGCGCAAGGCGGCGACCCAACGGGAACAGGCACAAGCGGCCCCGGTTATCAATTTGCAGACGAAGTTGATAATGATTTAGAGTTTGATCGACGCGGTCTATTGGCGATGGCGAACTCTGGCCCTGCTACCAACGGCAGCCAGTTCTTCATTACATTCCAAGAAACACCCTGGCTCACTGGCAACCACACGATTTTTGGTGAGTTGCTGGAGGGGGACGACGTACTGGGCGCGATCACGATTACTGGTGGTGGGGTTAACCCAGATGTGTTGGAGCGTATTGATATTTATGTGAGCGAAGGGTAGCTAAACGCGCTCATACTGACATAAAGCAAAGGGCAAGCTGATGATGGCTTGCCCTTTTTGTTTTATGCACGCTTGAAG
Organism: uncultured Anaerolineae bacterium; assembly: GCA_937949915.1. Taxonomy (GTDB): domain Bacteria; phylum Chloroflexota; class Anaerolineae; order Promineifilales; family Promineifilaceae; genus CALECP01. The sequence goes on along the minus strand of CALECP010000212.1, from coordinate 3,799 downwards.
GAGATGCAGGAGACGGCCGTGCCGACCAACAACACGCCCAGCATCGAACCGAGTAACCCTATCGCTTGCCCATCGACTGATGACGCTTGATTGAGCGTGATGCTGGTGGGTGGAGCAACAACATCAATGACAAATTGATCGGCCACAGCTCCATCGCCACTCGCGCCAGAGGCTTGGTTGACGGCGTTGCCAGCATAAAACACCCGCACTGGTTGGGGAGAATCGGGCGCAGTGTACTCGAAAGAGAAGGTGGTGATTCCGGCCGTGTCGGCCGTCTTGGGCTGTGTGTGTGTCAATTCATCCAAATCAGTATCGACTCGTGTATCGTCGTCCAAATTGAGTAAAAAGCCATTGGTGACAGCCACGCCCAGCCCCGCGGCCGTTTGGCTCGCACTGGTGCTGGTAATCGTCAGCATGTAGGTCGCTGTTTCGCCCACTTCTAGGCTGGCTGGGCCACTGAGCGCGACAATCGGTTCTGCGCCGCCCTGATGACACAGCGCACATGTCATCACGCTATTTTCGCGTCCCGACCGCCCCATAATGCCGCCGGAGGCAGCCATTGCGTCGGGCGTAAAAACGGTGAGTGCAAGAAACAGCAGTAGCGCACTGCCGAGCATTGAAACGATATTTTTCATAATAAAGACTCCTATAATTGTTGATGCCGACAATCGAACATCGTAGGGAATGATAATCAATTGTCGGCCGATTGCTAGATTAATTTCTATCTTGGTCTGTGTGGACAATCTACCACGTATCATTCAAAATATGCAGTGTCGCAATTTATGTGTTTTCTCAATGGGAAACTCCCACTATGTTTGTTTGATCGTTTCCCCACTTTGCGTAAGCGTTGCTGGGGAAACGATATTTGGTCATGCGGCTACTGTGTAAGTATGGCCGATTTAAATGAGGAACGAACTGGAACTGGCTGGGATATACTTGCCAGAGACACGCTAAGATCAGCTAATCCCTGAAATTACAAACAGACGGTCTTTCGATTGTTCATTGGAACAAATCATTGGTGCTTATCGTTGTCTTGTTGAAAGGTCATCAAAATGATCGAGGAGAATCAAATGCACAACAATTATAGGAAACCAATTCGACAAGTAGCGGGTGCAATACTGGCTAGCTGCTTGTGTCTCGTCATCATATTTTCTATCGCGGCCGCAGCATCACCTCCGTCATCGATATATCGAATCGCTTGTGAACACGGTATGCTGGAATTCGATGGGTATCGAGATTTAGAGCGGCGTGAGGCGATAGAAAAAAGCGAGAAATGCTCGGAGCATGATATAGAATCAATTCCGTTGTTCTTGGAACGTATCACAGAATGGGAGCAAACAAGCTGGTCATATTTTCGTGATTATGTGATTACTTTCGAGCGTTATTCGGCCGAGAAAATTACCGCGATCAACGATCAGCAATATCCTTTGTTCCATTGTGTATTTGAACAAGCGATACAAGTTGGAGAATGGATTGAATTGACCAATGAATTGCGTGACTACTGTTTCATGAAACAGTTGATTAGCGACTGGATGGTTCTATCGCTTCCGTATTTTGCCGCCTATCAGGTGCGTTTGGGGGGCTTCACGGCCGTTAGCACCGTTATTCTGACCTTCGCCGCCTTTTCAGCAATGATTGCACTTTGGTTTGGTCTCTCCTCTGCCGCATCGCACTCAAAAGTTATCAATTTTTACAACCCAATTGAGATAATTGCTTTCACATTGCTTGCACTTCCACTGTTGGTGATTGCGACTTGTGTAGCGGGTATTGGAATGGCGATATTGACAGGTTCATCCGGGTTATACGATGCAGCGATATATGTGGGAGCTTTATCCGCACTCATCACTTTCGTCATGGGCGGATACATGTTCTACAAGGCACTCCGACAACTACACTTTAATTCGTCGAAGTTTCAAAAATGGCATTTTAATATGGTTTTGGTTGCGCTTATTGCCGCTTTGCTTACGATAAGACAAGGCTTTGTGATGCAATTGTATATTTACCTTTTGCTGACGCTATCACTGGGTCGCTTGTTACAATTGAGAAAGCATAAATCGAGAAAGCATAATGCGATACCACCATATAAGCGAGAAATGTGAGTACGATGTCATCAGCCCCAACCACGCATAGGCAATTCCTCGTGATGTACACGGCCGCCATTTCCAGCCAACAGTGGGAAAACGTCGCGCCGCTCATCCACGACAATTGTGTAGCGATGTTCACGAACGGAACGCACATCGGCAAAGCGGCCGTCGAAGCGATCTTCCGCAAAAATTTCGCACTCATTCAAGACGAACTGTACGAGATTTCCAACGTACATTGGATCATCGAAACGGCGCAAACAGCCACATTCGTATTCCATTTCAGTTGGTCGGGTGTGATCAATGGCAAGCCCGCATCGGGGGGCGGCCGAGGTAGTTCGACCATTGTGCGGGGTGGCGATGGCTGGCAATTGGTGTCAGAGCATTTGAGTCCGCACATTTAATACAACAAACCAGACATGACACAAAAACCGTCTCCCACCTTCGCTTTTAAGCAACTTTCGGCCGCATTAGCTGTCATTATCTTGCCTTATGCTGCCTTCATGTTCGTTGCGTTATTTGCAGATCGTGGAGCGCATTCCCCCGCTATCATCGCGGCCGTTTCAGTCGTCTTTGTTGCGTACTTGGCACTCTTTCTGGTGTTCGGTGCAGACAGATACCCCGCTCTGACAATCGAAAAGCAGAAGGGGCTATTTTTTGTCACGGCCGTCATTCTCCTGCTGATCCCCGCCTTTCTCACCAGGCCCGGTGTGCTGTGGATCATGGGAATGCCACTGGTAGGCGAAGCGCATGAGCAGCTCAAAAAAAGCGCGTGGCTTGTCTACATCGCCTCTGCACTGGCGGCGATTGTGCCGTACATCATCTATCACTCACTCGAATCAGGATTGGTCTCATTGTCGATGGTTATTCCCGCCATCGTGTTTGTCGTTTATCTCACAGAAGTGATGATGGTGGCGCAAGAAGGCCAAGCACGAGCCGAGCAATTGACGCTTGAACTGGAAGACGCAAACCGGCAATTGGGCGCGTATGCTGTCCAAGCGGAGGAGATGGCAACCATCGAAGAGCGCAACCGGATCGCCCGTGAAATCCATGACAATTTGGGGCATTATTTGACGGCCGTCAACATGCAGTTAGAAGCAGCCAAAACAGTGTTTGACGTGCAGCCAGAGACGGCGCGAGACGCAGTGGGCAAAGCACAATCATTAACAAAAGAAGGGCTGGCGGCCGTGCGTCAATCTGTCACCAGCTTGCGCGAAGGGCCAGTCGGAGATCGGCCGATCCCCGATGCGATAGCCGACTTGATCCGCCTCAACAAAGCGTCTGGGATTGAGACCGCCTACACCATCACGGCCGCGCCCCGCCCCCTGCCTCCCAAAGCTGGACTGACCCTCTACCGGGTTGTGCAAGAAGCGTTGACCAACGTGCGAAAACATGCACACGCCCAAAACGCAACGGTGCTACTCGATTATTCTGACCCCGCCCATGTCACCGTCAGCGTCACCGACGATGGCAATGGCACAGACAACAGCGAAAGCGGCTTCGGCTTGCTCGGCATCCGCGAACGGGTCGCATTGCTCGGTGGCGAACTGGTGGTGCGATCTATGCCCAAAGCAGGCTTTCAGGTGACGGTGACAATTCCAGGATGAGTAAAATTAAGGTATTACTGGTCGATGACCAGGCGTTGTTTCGGGAAGGCTTGCATACGCTGCTGTCGGTGTGGGATGACATCGACGTGGTGGGGCAAGCCGAAAATGGGG
>CALECP010000211.1 GCA_937949915.1 uncultured Anaerolineae bacterium | reverse complement strand
ATGCTACTTCCAGACGAGATCGGGAATCTGACCAATCTGACTTGGTTGGATTTGTCTCAGAATCAGCTGACAACACTTCCACCCGAAATTGGAAATCTGACTAATTTAGCTGAGTTGGATTTGGCTTGGAATCAGTTGACCACACTTCCATCCGAAATTGGAAATCTGACCAATTTGACCCAACTACCTTTGAGTAGGAATCAGTTGATAACGCTTCCTTCCGAAATTGGAGATATGACCAATTTAACTGAGTTGGATTTGGCTTGGAATCAGTTGACGATACTTCCACCCGAAATTGGAGATATGACCAATCTGACTAGGTTGGATTTGAATGGCAGTCAGTTGACAACACTTCCACCCGAGATTGGGAATATGACCAATCTGACTAGGTTGGATTTGTATGACAATCAGTTGACGCTACTTCCGGCCGAGATCGGGAATCTGACCAATCTGACTTGGTTGAATTTGTCTCGGAATGAGTTGACGACTCTTCCGTCCGAATTTCTTGCAATGACTAGTATACAGGCTGTGAGGTATGACGAAGGCGTATGTGTGAATGCTGATTATACAGATGTTGAAGCGTGGCGTAATATCACGGGAGTCACCGATCTTCAATCGTGTTCGACTATACCCACAGCTGTCACGTTCAATTTTGAGCCAAATCGGGCAACTACTTTGCCGATGAGCGCGATTTATTTTGTGCTGTTTCTCATTGGGGCTTATGGCACATACGCGATCATACGAAAGCAGTAGAGTCAACTGTTCTGCAACAGGATAAACTCCTGGAATATGTTACGGTCCTCACATACTGACACGGGTGAAGATGACGCAGCTAATGTTCCATCTTTACCCATTTCTCCTTCGCCCTCCAGCAATTGACCCGTGTACAAACGCCTCTCTCGACGAGAGTAGCGCATTAAACCGTGAGATTAATATCATTTGTTGGGTGCATTGCCCCATGCGAGTCGCCCCCAGATAAAACCAGACACAAACAACTTACCCACACGGCCGATTGCGTTGAATCGGCGAACCGTTACAATTCGACGCTATGAAAAAAGCAGCGTATCTTTCTTCGATTTGGGGACAAAGTGTAGTTATTTTGATTCTGGGAATGTTGGTAGTATGGCCTGTGGTGGGAGAAAGTCGAGCAGATAGCACACTCTACCTACCGATTATATTTAATGAACCGCCGCCACCGACAGATATAGTGATCAACGAAGTGCTTGCGCTCAATGGGGCAGTTAATTATGACCCGCGCACAACACGCTTTAACGATTGGATCGAGCTGTATAACCCGACTGATCGGCCGTTAGACGTATCGGGATATTTCTTGAGCGATGATGTGACAAAGCCAGACAAGTGGCAGATTGCAGAGGAGACAACAATTGCGGCCGGTGATTATTTGCTTTTGTGGGCAACGGGGGCGGCATGGGATGATCTGTACACCAACTTCAAATTGAGCGATAACGGAGAGACGCTCGTTTTGTCTCGGCCGGATGGCGCAATCGTCGATCTGTTTGAATTTGGCGAGCAAAAGCCTGATGTATCGTTCGGCCGTGCCTCTGACGGACATTATCAAACGGCTTACTTTGGCAATCCGACACCGGGGACGGCAAACAGTGGCGGACAACCCCATACAGACAAGCATAGCAAGCCCGATTTTGCTCTTGCCAGTGGGTTTTACACCAGCACACAGACCGTTGCATTGAGCAGTGCGGCCGGTACGCGCATACACTACACAGTGGATGGCACAACGCCAACAGAGCGATCTGCCCTTTACACCGCTCCATTAACGATAGCGGAAACAACAGTCGTCAAGGCGCGGGTGTATGGCAACGGGCAATTACCAAGTCGCATTGTTGCCAGCACGTATTTGATCGACGAAGCGACGACATTGCCGGTGATTTCTATCGGGGTTGCGCCTGATTATTTGTGGGATGACCAGATCGGGATTTATGTAGAAGGGAGCAACGGCCGAGTTGAAGCAAATTGCACATCCAATTTACCTTATAACTGGAACCAAGATTGGGAACGGCCGATTACGATAGAAATGTTTGAGAATGATGGCACGGCCGCCTTTGAAGAAAATGCAGGTATCAAAATATCTGGCAACTGCACACGCGCACTCGCACAAAAATCATTGGCGATTCATTTCCGCGATAAATATGACGATGACACGCTCAACTATCCAATTTTTGCCGAAGGAGTAGCGCAACATCAATCCCTTATCCTCCGCTCATCAGCCAGTGACTGGGGATGGGCCATGATGCGTGACAGCGTGGCGCAAACGATTATAGCAACTGAATTTGACTGGGACGGACAGCGTTCTCGCCCTGCGGTTGTTTTTATCAACGGCACATATTGGGGCATCCACAATATCCGCGACAAATTAAATGAAGCATACATTGAAGAAAAGCATGGGTACGATCAAGATGAAGTGGACATCTTGAAATGGGACAAATTGATCGTTGAAGGGTCAGACCAACATTATCGCGCCTTGATCACATATATTGACGAGCATGATCTTTCAGATGCGGAAGCGTATGCTTATGTGCAGACACAAATGGATGTCAGTCAATTTATCGACTATCAAATTGGTGAGATTTATTTGGACAACAACGATTGGCCGGGCGGAAATATCAAGTATTGGCGGCCGCAGCAGCCAGACGGCCGGTGGCGTTGGCTCACGTTTGATATGGATTTGACCATGATGCGCTGGCAGCCAGAGCTGGGCGCAACCCGCAATTCGCTACAAGCGGCACTGGCAGTAGATGGGCCGAAATGGCCGAACCCGCCCTGGTCTACTTTTCTGTTTCGCAATTTAATGACAAACAATCTGTTCCGTGACGAATTTTTGCAACGGTTTTCGCTGTACTTACAAAGTGCGTTTGAGCCGGAACATGTCAATAGAATCATAGATGCACACAAGCAGCTTATCGCGCCTGAAATGGATAGACACATCGGCCGCTGGTACACCGATATATGGACGAACAGCGTGACGCGATGGGAGCGTCATGTCGATCTGATGCACCAATTTGCTGATGAACGGCCGTCGATTATGCGGTCGCATTTAGAAGCGTATTACGCTATTGCACCCACCCAGATCGCGCTTAATTTGACGGTTGAACAGTCGGGCGCAGGTATGATCGAGGTCAGTACGGTACGCATCACAACAGACACAGCCACGATTGATCTTTATCCTGATAAAGCGGTGACTTTACGGCCGATTGCGGCCGAAGGGTATCAGTTTGTGCGCTGGCAGGGCGCGGTCAATAGCACATCGCCCACCGTCGAGATGGCGTTTGCGGCCGATGCGGCCGTCACGGCCGTTTTTGAGCCGATGCCGCAGCCGGTGATCAATGAAATCCATTACAACCCCAGTGGCGATCTACAGGGCGATGATTCACTATACGAATTTATCGAACTGTACAACCCCCACCCCATCGCGCTTGACATCGGTGGTTATCAATTGACTGATGGCATCGCCTACACGTTTACGGCCGGGACGATTATGCCGCCAGACAGCTACATTGTGCTGGCACAAACGGCCGCCACCTACACAGATTTGCCCGTCCCCGTCTACCAATGGACGAGCGGTGGTCTCAAAAATAGTGGGGAGACAATCACACTCTCCACCGCGACGGGACAGATTGCAGATACGGTAGCGTATGCGGATGACGGCGCGTGGGACGCAACGGCCGACGGTGATGGCTTCTCGCTCAGCTTGCTATCAGCGACGAGCGACAATATGCTGGCAGAAAATTGGGCAGCGAGTGCGGCCGTAGGCGGATCGCCGGGGGTGGCAAATGGCGATTAAACTACTCAGCCGGTCAGCATTTCAGCGAGTCAGCCTATCAGCTTTGTACTTTCTCTAGCGGGTGCGCTTTGTCAATAAGCTATTTTGATGCCAATCATCAAGTTTGAGTATCCATTTTTGCTGACTAGCTTATAGCTGACTAGCAACTACGTGAGTAGTTACGATTAAAGCACGATCTCGTCTTCTTTGAGAACGGTTTGGGCGCGGTGAACGTACTGGTCGCCATCGGCAAAAAGATCGCTGATCTCGCTGGCGTTTTGGAAGCGGTCGCCTGTGGTGTGGGCAAACAAGATGCGCCGCCACCGCAGGCTGATAATCGGCCGTTCTAATTGATGCAGATCGCCCAACTGGATTTTGTAGTACATTTCGGCCGCACGCGGATGATCTGGTTCAGCAGGCAGCAGCGTGCGGCGCGTCACCAATTCATGCCCCAAATTATAAGCAAAATGGGAAATCGCATATTTCTGCGCCCCGAACTGCTTGCCAAAGTAAAAGGCGAACCATTCGGCATGTAACCCTTTGGGAGCATGTTTGACTGGGATGCGATACCAGCCTTGTGCCGCGATCAGATCGAAGTCGCGGGGGGCGGGAACGTAGGCGATGAGAACGCGGTCGTCGGGAAACATAGCAAGTGACGAATTACGAGTGATGGGTGGGAAAATGAGCGTAGATCACAAAATCGTGGGGACGGCCGTGCAGCCAGTGGGCATGGTGCAGGGTCGCTTCGTGGGTGAAGCCGAGCCGTTCGGGGATGGCGCGGCTGCGGATGTTGTGGGCGGCCGCACGGATTTCGATGCGCTGGCTATCCCATGCAGAAACAGCCCAATCGATCAAAAATTGACAACTGCGGGTCATGATCCCCCGCCCCTGCCATTGTGCGCCCAGCCAATACCCGATAGACGCGGTGTGATGGGCATGATTGGCACGAATCCCCACTGAGCCAATCGGTTGATCGTCCCAAAACGCAATGAGGGGCAAGCGGTCGCCCAGGGCAAATCGCTGGCGTGACTGCTTGATGAAAGCGCGGTAGTCGTCGGCCGATTGGGTATCGTCAACCCATTCAAACCACGGCCGTAAATGCGGCCGATTGGCATCGAGCAACTGGTACACCGCGTCAGCATAGCGCATATCGATCAGGCGCAAATTAAGGTGGTCGTCAATGTGGTGTGTGAGCATAATCAAGCTGTTTTTCGCGCCACGATCAAGAGCAGATCACTGTCGTCTGTGTACGGTGTTTTGTCGTAGTCGCCATACGTCGCTTCCCAGATAAGGCCGTGTTGGTGCATCATCATTTGCAGGGTGTGGGGCAGGTGATAATGATAGTCGGTGACGGCCGAAAACGAGTCACGGCCGACATCGTACCGCCATGCGACATGCACAATTTGCTGCTGCTCGTCTACGGTGTAGCGGGAAAATTGAGTCACTTCATCACCATTGTCGGCCGTAAAGGTGCGTTCTTCTTCCCATTGTTCGGTGCTGTCGAGCGCCATCATCAGCAAAGGGTTGAGCGTGTCGATGATCAGGCGGCCGTCCGGCAGCAAATGCGCCGCAATGCCCTGAAACAGCTTGTTCAGTTGCGTGTCTGGCACGTGCATGACGGTGTTGTGGCTGATCAGTGCGGCATCAAATAATGTGGGGAGAGCGAGGGAGATAAAATTTTGTTTGATCGATGTGATAGTGGCCGGGTTCGGCCGTGCCGCAGCACGTGCCAGCATCGCTTCATCGTTGTCAATGCCGGTCATCGTTAGTCCGGCCGTGGCCAATGGAACAAGCACCCGCCCTGTCCCGCTCCCCAATTCGACAACGCGCCCCGCTTCGGGCAACACGCTTAACAAAAAAGGGATATCGTCCTGCAATTCGCGGTGAATCGCATCATAATAAATAGCAGCTTGGGCAGGCAGTAATTGCTTCATATACGCTAAATTATTGCCCAATCCCGACAGGGAAACAAAAAGCCCTCATCTCTCTTTCTTCGCGCACCCCATTTGTCACCGACCATAGCTGATGCGATAAATGCTGGCATTGTCATAGTCAGCCACATACAGCGCACCGTCTGGCCCTTCGACCATGCCGAGTACCCATACGTCTGGCCACTCTGCAAACCACTCTGTTTCTGTGCGGTAGGTGTCGCCGTCAGGAGTCATCTGCACACGCCAAATGCCGCGCTTGATGTTAGGATTGCTCCATGAGCCAAAGACACCTGCGAACAAATTGTTCTGATATTCAGCAGGAAAGCGATCTCCCGTATAAAAGTCGATGCTGTTGGTCGATGACCGTGCCTCAAAGAAAGCAACCGCCTGTGTCGTACCATCACACCCCGACCCTTCCAGGCTATCCCAGCAGTCGGGAAAGCCATAATCGCCATCTGGCACAATATGGTTTAGCTCTTCGGCCGGTTTGTCCAGTCCGAGATCGTCCCGGCCGTTGTCAGTCGCAAACAGCGCACCCGTTTCGGGGTGAAAGGCAAGGTCATACGGGTTACGCAACCCGGTGGCAACCACTTCGCTCTCACCTGTATTTATGTTGAAGCGCATCATCGTCGCGCTACGGCCGTCTTCCTCATAACATACATCGCACGTAGACCCTACGCCCATGTACAGCCAGCCATCTGTGCCAAATTTCAGGTTATTATTGCGGTGCTGACCGACTGGCAAACTATTGACAAAGTTAACCGCTTCGTCATACACATAGTCGCCATCAAGGTCGCGTACAATGCTGATTTTCTCATTGCTCGACACATAGAAGTCGCCCGTTTCGGGGTGCTGAGCGATACCTAACGGCAGGTCGAAGCCAAACGTGAACTGGCTTTTGAACTCAGCCCGGCCGTCGCCGTCTTCGTCGCGCAGCGCATGGATTTCGCCATCTAGTTGACTCGTCACGTACAGCGTACCGTCGTTGCCAAACGCGAGATTGGTCGGCCGCGACACTTCTGCATATTTGATCAAGCTAAATCCGGGCGGCAAGATAGCACCATCGACCTCGATCACCACATCGGTAGGGACAGTTGGCTCTACTGTAGGTAGGGGAATCGGCGTTTCTGTAGGGATAGTTTCGGCCGTCGGCAATGCGGTCACGGCCGGGACATCTGTTGGCATCTCTGGTTCTGGTGAAGAGAGAGGCGCGGCCGTCGGGATCACCTCTGTCGCTGTGGCGGGGGCGGTCGTTGGCGCAACCACGGCCGTGGACGGCGGCAATGGCGTAGATGAAGGCAACGCTGTCGGCGTGGGATCGCTCGTTTGCGAACAGCCGACAACCAAAAGTGCCAACAATAACAATAAAGTCGTCATCATTCTGACAGGGGCAATCGTTCCGGTTATATTCATATAATCGGATTATACGAAAATAGCAGACAAACAGAACATCATCACAAAAAAGATAATAGAAAGATGAATCCTCTTGAAAAACAACATCATTGATCGGCCGCGTAGGGACACGATTAATCGTGTCCCTACGCGGCATTACATCATCAGTTTGTCCAATAAATCTGCCATCTTTTCGGCAGTCGCAAAAATGAGACTGTGATATTATCCAGTCGGTTGCGGGTGACAGCCTATGACGATGGGTGTCTATTAGTGTCGCCGTGCGTTGTGCATTGCCCCATGCTAAAAGACAAATTGTGCGGGAAAACAGGATAGCACAGTACACCATAATGGCACATAATCGCACACTGTTCATAACATATCTGTGCAATACATATCTGTGCAATCGAACTAGAATCAATGGATTAAACAATGTTTAAGAGTTATATCGATCCGGTAGAAAATGCGGAAGCAAAGAAAGCCCTGCCGCGCCTGATGGTAGAAGGGCTTGTAGCAGGTGGCGGTGGACTGGGTGTTCTCGCGCTTATTTTTGAAATTGCGGCCGATGCGTTCAGCGTCGCAGCCTATCAAACATTGCTCGCCATTCACGGGGCAAACGGCCGTCACGACATTGCGATCTACGCCTTTATCGTGCTGTCTGTCATGTTGTTTTTGGGCATTGTCCCAGCGTACAAAGCAGGGGCCTATTTGCGGCCGAATGCTGGTGGTAGCGGCCCGCTTGTCGAAGCGATTGGCCCACCCAAAATGCGCTGGTTGTCATGGATCGGCTCTAGCTTGTTCTTTATCGACGCGATTTTAACGATTATCATCAGTTCCATCTCGGCGGCCGATGCAACCATGCTCATCCTGCCCGAATTTGCCGCCTACCGCATCTTATTGGCAGAGATATTTGCCTTCTTCATCATGGCCGTCCTCGTCATACTAGGGCCCAAACGCGCTGTGCCGCTCTTCCTAATCGGTGGTGGTGCGTTTACCCTGTTTACGATTGGCGCACTCGCGCTGGTGGGCATAACGGCCGCATTCAATCCCGAATGGGCGTTCCTTTCCGAAGGGATTACAGCACGCCTCCAGTCCGATCATGTCGTGACTGAGGTCGTGCGCTTTGTCGGCGAACGGCCGGGCTTTGCGTTCACGCTCTTCCTCAAGTCGATGTCGAGCGCGATGCTGGGCTTCTCTGGCTACGAAGTGATACCAGCCAGTGGCAAGCACGCCGCCAAACCAAAATGGAAAGTGATCAACACCGCGCTCACACTGGCCGCCGTCTTTCTCATCGGCACCGGCGTTATTCAATTGTTTGCCGCCCAAGCCTGGAACATACCGGCAACAGAAGGGTACAGCACGCTGCTGATCGAATATGAAATTGCGGCCACTCAGATATTTGGCAATGGGGTTGATGAAGCAGACGTTGTTGTCACTGACGCAGATTATGAAAAAGCAGAGGCTATTTTAGAAGAAGCGTCTCATCACGAAGGAGAACTGCATGGCACAGGGCCGCTCTCCCTAGACGAAACGGCGTTTAATGTCGCGGCCGGAAATGCGCTAGTCGAAGCAAACGAAGGAACGTTTGGGGCGGTGTTCTTGCTGGCGGCCGGTGTGCTACTGGCGATTATTTTGTTGCTGGCGCAGGGCGGTGGCTATGTGGGCGGTGCGGCTGTGGCTGCCAATGCGGCCCGACTCGGCCGCCTACCCGCTATGTTCGCAGATGATCGCATCGGTATCGCCGTTATTTGGGCGATTGCCGCCATCCTCATCCCGATCATCCGCGAGGTGCTAATCGTCGAATCGTACTATGCGTTCGGGTTTGTCAGTGCGTTCGTCATCACCAGTACGACCGTCTTCTTTGTGCGTGATGACGTTTTGCTCAGTCGCAACATCCAACCGGGCTCGGCCGAAGCGAAAAGTCTCAAATTTGCAGGCTTGCGGGGCATGATCGCCAGTTATCTGATGGCAATTGTCCTCATCACCCAAAAAACGGATGCGCTCTTTGCCATCACCGTTGCGGGTGTATTGATCACCCTCATCCAGATTTTTGTAGCGAACGGCAAAATTGGTAAGCGCAAGGCACAACCGGCCGCGCCCAACTACGCTGCTGGCACAACAAAATTAGCACACACCAACGGCGTTGACCGCGCCTATACGGCCGCCTATCAACGCGGTCTCGCCCACGCGGTCAGCGAATTGATCGACGCAGGGACAACTGCTAAATTCAACGTCGAAAACCCGCGCATCAAACGCATGATGACGCACCTTCACAGTCTTGACCCCCATTTGCTGATGCCCCATGAAAGCGGTCATTCGCATGACGACGAGCATGACCATATCGAAGAGCCGAGCGTAGAGCTGGAAGAAGCGTACCATCTGGCATACGGCCGCAAGCCAGAACTATTGCGCCAAATCGAAAGTTATTCTCACTTCGGTATCTTTATGTTCGTGCATAACTATCACAAAAATTGGGTGAGTCCCCAGCACGGCCGGGATGAAGACATGGTACAACAAGCGATGCTCGACATCTTGTTTGCCAATACGCCACACCAAGAAATTTGGCACGAGTACCAAACATGGCAGCCAGATCGATTGCACGAACATGTGTGGCAATTTAGCCAAAAGCGGTACGAATGGGCAAAAGACCAGTGGCCGAATCTCAGTGATCGCATCACGACGATTTGGACGCTGCAAGATTTTGGTTTGATCAAGGATGATGTCGATATTGACACCATTGTGGCGGTGGCTGGCGGCCGGGAACATCGCCGGATCACCGTGTCGAGCGACGGGCAGATCAAAGGCAAAGAAAAGATCGAGTAGAGGCAGTTTGCGAATCGGGATCGATTTACGACTACCCTATTATCAAATGGGCGGGATTAGCCAGTATGCACTGCATCTGCTCCCCGCCCTTGCCGCCATTGACCCAGACAACGACTATGTGATCGTGCAGAGTCGCAAAGAGGTGCGGCCGTTAGCTCCCCAGCAAGACAATTTTGTGCAAAAAGCGGCGTGGACACCGTGCCACCATCGCTGGGAACGGTATGCGCTGGCGGCCGAAATAGCACAATGGCGGGTTGATGTGTGGCATTCGCCCGATTTTATCCCCCCGGCATGGGGCGCACGGCGGCGGGTGATTACGGTGCATGATCTCAACTTTCTGCATTATCCTCAATTTTTGACGGCCGAAAGTCGCCGTTACTACAATGACCAAATCGCGTGGGCGGTGCAGACGGCCGATGTGATCGCGGCCGATTCGGAGCATACACGTCAAGATTTGATCACGCGGCTGGGGGTGGCGGCCGATAAAGTGAAAACGATCTATTTGGCAGCAAACCCGATCTACAGTCGGCCGTACAGTGACGACGACATTGAGCAAACATTGGCAAAACATCGCCTAGAAGCGGGGTACATTCTCTTTGTCGGCACAATCGAACCGCGCAAAAACATACCGACGTTGCTCCATGCGTATCATCAGCTACGGCAAAAGGGTGTGCGCGTACCGTTGGTGCTGGTCGGCCGCAAAGGGTGGCTGGCAGATGATGTTTTTACGTTGATCAAAACGCTTGGTTTAACCGATCATGTGCGCCATCTGACCGGGGTATTTGATGAAGCATTGGCGCATTTGTATCATCGTGCGAGTGTGCTGGCTTTGCCCAGCCATTACGAAGGGTTTGGGCTGCCGCCGTTAGAGGCCATGCACTGTGGCTGTCCGGTGGTCACCAGCAATCGGGGCAGCTTGCCCGAAATCGTGGGCGATGCGGGGCCACTGCTAGACGTACATGATGACGACGCATGGGCGGCCGCATTGGAGCAAATAATCACAGAGCCGACGAGACGTGATAAGATGATCGGCCGTGGCTACACGCAAGCAAAGCGGTTTAATTGGCACAATACGGCCGTGCAGACTCGCGCTCTTTATGTTGCCTAATGCACGGTCAGAAATAAATTCGGAGGGTTTGGGGAAATAGGTGCGGCCGCTTATTCGGCCGCCTGATAGCCAACCAATCGCAAGGTGGTCTGGATCAATTCGGCCGTTGCCACATCTGTATTGGGGTTGGGCAAACGCAATAAAGTCAGCACAATTTCGTCGATGCCACCCGCGATATATTCGGCCGAGCGGCGTAAATCTTGCGGTGTAGCCAACACGCCCTGCTCATGCCCTTCGCGCAGCAATCGTTGCCATGCGCCTGCTAACCGTTCCCGAAATTGGATGCGTTTTTCGTGGAGAGACGGCACAGCCCCCACCCCACCGACGAGCAACAACTGAATCACGGCCGGTTCGTAAGCAGCGATGTTGAGATATGACTGCATCGTTGCTTTCAGTTTTGTCTCAAAGTCAGCACTGCCACTGGTCGCTTGCTGCAACGATTGCAAGATAAAGTCGGCCGTCTCTTCATATAAATAAGTAAACAGCGTTTCTTTGTCAGGAAAATAGAAATAAAATGTGCCAATCGCCACATCAGCTTGCTTGACCACATCGCGCACGGTGGCAGCATGGTAGCCCTTTTCTGCAAACACCTTCATTGCGGCTTGCATCATTGCGGTGCGTTTTGCATCTTTTTTCTGTCGCGTCTTTTCGCTGCTTCGGTATGCCATGATGCGCCTATTCTAACACGCCATTCCCTCTCCTGTCGCATCCCATTCTTGTCGTGCGATCTTGCGCTCTAGCCGTTGGCGACGATGGTGCAGCGCATCCCGGCCGTCACGGTCAAACGGCGACGTGAGATCAAGCGCTTGCTGTGTCCAACTGAGCGCGGAATGCAGATCGCGGCTGTGCCATTCGTAGTATTTGGCTAATTCGATGTGTGCGCCTGTTTCTTTCTCGCTGGTGCTGGCCACCTGCATCCAATACGGCACAGCGTCGGCACGGCGGTCTTGTTTTTTCAAATAGGCGGCCAGTTCCAGGCGGGTATCCTGCCACAGGTGCATGGCGCAATCGAGCGTGGTGGCGTGGCGCAGGGTATGTTCGGCCGTATCGATCTCAAGGTCAGCCTGCCACCGGCCGACACTACACACATCGAGCGCACGATCACACTTTTCGGGCGCACTGACCATTTCTACCGTCTCTGCCAACAGCGTCACCATCGACACAATATCGATCTCATTGTGATAAAAAACGCGGTCGATGCCCCGTGCGTTTTGCGACTGCACATACGCATGATACATCTGCGGAATCAGTGCGCCGGGAATGTCTTGCCCCGTCCGGCGCACACCGAGCAAGTTGGTTTCGAGCGCACTGAGCGCGACTGAGCCAAGCCGTTTGCGCCAAATGCGTCGTGCGGGATGAAGCAGATCGATGTGCGGCCGATCTGCCAACGGATCGATCACACGATTCATTAGGTAGCGGTTTCGTAACAACGGAATATCAAACGTCTTGCCATTGAAGCTGACCAATGTCGGATACCGTTCTAAGAGCGCGGCCAAATCGACCAAAATCGGTTCTTCTTCATGGAAGTCGCGCATGAAATACTGGCGCACGATCAGCGCACCGTTTTCGATGAAGCCGACACCGACCATAAAGGCAACTGTGCCAGCCCCTGCCAGTCCGGTTGTCTCGGTGTCGATAAATAAGCATTGGTCGATGCTTTCTGGCAACGGCTGTTTGAGATAGGGGGCGAGGTGGCGCGGCCGAATGGCGGCCGCATCTTGCAATACATGGTTGCCATGCTGCTTGTGCAATGGGTAGACGTGATCGACGACGAAGTAAGTGCCGGTAGCGTTTTCAGCGATGCGGCCGGTGGGCAGCAATGTTTCGAGTGGGGCAACGGGCGGCGCATAAACGGGGGACGGAGAGGCAACAGGCATGGGCGGCCGTGGGGAGGCACTTTTCAGTTGTCGCGCTCCTTTGTGAACGCCTAGTCGTCTTAGTTTTGCCTGTAAATCGTCTTTCATCGCTACTTCCACGCACAAATGTTCACCGAATCGTGCCGGATTTTACCCACTTCGTCAAGAATGTTGGGGAAATTACACGTTTTCGGTCATAATTTAGAGGATTGATGTCGAGACAGGTAACGACAACGCACTTTATTTATGAAAACAGAGTTTTTCAGTTATTCAGTTTATTAGTAATCAGTCGGCCGCAAACCAATTATTTCGTCAGTTCAACAATGTTGCCGCCACAAATGTATGTTAACAAACAGCATTTAGGCGCGAAAAGTCAAACTGACATACTGATTTACTGACACACTGAGAAACCGCGATTATGAAGAAGATTGGTTAACTTTATCCCACAGAAAACCCCATGATCAACGAAGCACAACTTTTAGCAAAACAGTTGCGGATTAGAACTCAACAAGCCCAAGCAACAATCGCACTGTTCGACGATGGCAACACAGTCCCCTTTATCGCACGCTATCGCAAAGAGGCTACGGGCGGCCTTACGGACGAACAAGTTCACAATTTACACACCGGGCTGAAAAAAGTACGGGCAGTGGGTGAACGGCGCGACGCGATCAAAAAGCTGATCGCCGAGCAAAATAAGCTGACGGACAAATTGACGGCCGCACTCGATGCTGCCAATACATTGACCGAGCTGGAAGACATCTATACGCCGTATAAAAGGAAGCGGCAAACGCGGGGTGCAATCGCCCGTAAGCAAGGGCTAGGCCCGTTGGCGATGCAGATTTTCCGCCAGCCAGTGACCGATCAATCGTTGGCTGAATTGGCGGCCCCGTTTGTCACGCTCGAATTGCCGACGGCCGGACATGTATGGCAGGGTGCGCGAGACATCGTGGCGGAGGCGATTAGCGAGCAGCCGCGTGTGCGACAGGCGTTCCGGCGGCGAGCGTTTAGCAATGGCAAATTGACGTGCAAGCGTATCGAAAAGGTGGCGGACGAAGGTGATACGTTCCAGACGTACTACAACTTTAACCAGCCGATTGACGCGATTCGGCCGCACCAAACGCTTGCCTTCAATCGGGGCGAGAAAGAGGGCATTTTGCGGGTGCGGGTCGAGTTGAGCGAGACAGACAAAATGTTGTGTGTGCGCCAAATTGCCCGGCCGAACCCAGCTAGCACGCTGCACGATCAATTAGAAAAAGCGACACAGGACAGCCTCAAACGGTTGTTGATGCCAGCAGTCGAGCGCGATGTGCGCCGCGCCCTCACCGAAGACGCGGAAGAACACGCGATCACTGTTTTCGCCAAAAATTTGCGCGACCTGCTCAATCAGCCACCGTTGGCCGGTCACACTATTTTGGGCATCGATCCCGGTTTTCGGTCTGGCTGCAAATTGGCCGTGCTGGACGCGACCGGCCGGGTGCTGGAAACAGGCATGATCTATTTGCGCCGCAAAGATGACGCTGTGAAACGGTTGATGCTGACACTGCAACGCCATCAGGTGACATTGATCGCCATCGGCAACGGCACAGGCAGCCGCGAAACAGAAAAATTGGTGGCGGAAGTGATCAACATTTTGCCAGAAGAGGTGCAGTTCTTGGTGGTCAATGAGGCGGGGGCGAGTGTGTACAGTGCCAGCCAAATAGCGCGAGACGAGTTGCCAGACATGGATGTGGGGGTACGCGGTGCGGTCAGTATCGGCCGACGTGTGCAAGACCCATTGGCTGAATTGGTCAAAATCGATCCCAAGTCGATTGGTGTGGGACTGTATCAGCATGATGTCAACCAGAAAAAGCTGTCCGAATCGCTCGATGGCGTGGTTGAATTGGTGGTAAATCGCGTGGGTGTGGACTTAAACACCGCGTCACCTGCGTTGTTGACGCATGTCTCTGGTATCGGCCCGAAATTGGCGACACGCATCGTCGAATATCGGGAAGAGCATGGCGCATTTCCCAATCGCAACCAGTTGCAAAAAGTGAGCGGCATCGGCAAAAAAGTGTATGAGCAAGCGGCCGGGTTTCTGCGTATTCGTGAAGGAGATAACGCGCTGGACAACACCGCCATCCATCCTGAAAGCTATAAAATCGCCAAAAAGGTGCTGAAACGGGCCGACACGACGCTGGAAGCGACCCCAGAGCAGCGTCAATCGGCGTTGGAAAAGCTCCCTGAACTGAAAGTGCTGTCCGATGACATCGGTGCAGGAGAGATGACGCTGGCTGATATTTTGGAACAGTTGGCGCGTCCCGGCCGTGACCCGCGTGAAGACCTAGACAAGCCGATTCTCCGCAGTGATGTGCTGTCGATGGATGACCTAGAAGTGGGTCATGTGCTGCAAGGCACGGTGCGGAATGTGGTCGATTTTGGCGCGTTTATTGACATTGGCGTGAAGCGAGACGGGTTGTTGCATCGGTCGTTGTTCCCAAAAAAGGGCGAGCTATCGGTGGGTCAAATCGTAGAAGTGAAGATCAAGGTTGTCGATAACAAGCGCGGCCGGATCAGTCTCGTTTGGCCATGATTCATTATCAAACTTACTGTCATTGCAAAAACGGTTGTTATTCTATTGATAATAGTGCATAATGATCTCCAGCTGTACAATAGTACACGTGGAAGTTGTTGATATTATTAATATGTGAAAGTATGAATGTAGCAATTGATACCTCAGTGATTATTGCCATCATTGTTGATGAGCCGAAAAAACCAGCCATTATCAGACAGACAAAGGGAATGGCATTGATTACACCCGAATCAGTTGAATGGGAAATCGGCAACGCATTCTCAGCAATGCTCAAGCGAAATCGCATTGATATACCAAAGGCAATAGAAGCGATTAATATCTACCAACAGCTTCCGATTCGTTTTGCAAATGTAGAGATTGAAGAAGCGATTAAGTTAGCAGGACAACTTGATATATACGCTTATGATGCTTATTTGATTCGCTGTGCGATGAAATACCAATGCCCTTTACTGACCTTAGACCACGGATTGCGCTATGCAGCCGGACGCGCTAATGTCACATTGATTGAGGTGTAAGATGTCGGCCGTATTTACCTATTCGGAAGCAAGACAAAATTTAGCGTCATTATTAGACAAAGCCGCAGCAGAAGGAGAGGTACGGATTCGGCGGCGCGATGGTCGTACCTTTGTCGTTCGCTTACAAGAAGTGACAACATCTCCACTTGATGTTAAAGGGATCGATCTTGATATGAGTTTGGACGAGATTCTGGGATATATCCAAGAAGGGCGACGTAATAACAGTCATGTAGGATAACCTGCGTTCGGAGATTAAATAGCTTGCAGCTGATCCCCTATCGAGACGCAATTAAAGTGTTGATTGCAGCATAAGCGATAACCCGACCTGAGCAAGCGAAAAAAGCGGCCGATCATGTACATCGGCAAGCGGTATCCATTCGCAAAAATCGGTACTACCATCAACCTCATACGTTAATGTACCGCCCAACACATCGGCAAAATAGATGATGCGAATGGTGTGGAGGGCGATTTGTTCACCGTTGATCACAATGGGATCGAGCAGCAAATTATAGATGTCAGCAAGGCGGGTCGGCCGGATGTGTAGACCGGTTTCTTCGTGGACTTCGCGTACCAGTGCGGCCGTGGGGCTTTCGCCAAAGTCGAGACCACCACCGGGCAGCGTCCACTGGTTGGGGCAAACGGGGTCGGTGGCAACGGTGCGGCAGAGCAGAACGTGATCGTTTTGGCGCAAAAGCGCGTAGGCGGAGACGCGGGTGATTTGTTGAGGCATTTTTTATTTTAGCCCGACCGCAACGATGAAAAGGCGAGATCGAGCGCGGATTGGGCGAGGTTGACGAGGGGGAGGTCGTCAGCTTCGGGGCGGGTGTGCCATTGGCACAGGTCGGTCGTGCCGTCGATTTCGTTGGTCAATGTGCCGCCTAAAATTTCGGCCGTGTAAAGAATGCGAATACCGTGAAAGTGGTGATCCGGGTGTTTGAGCAAAAGGGAGTCAATATCGACCAGAGCGGTCGGCCGGACATGCAAGCCAGTCTCTTCGTACACTTCGCGCACCATCGCGGCGGCTGGGTCTTCGCCAAAGTCAATACCACCGCCGGGGAGTGTCCATTGGGTTGGCGCATAGCGGTCGTTCGGCCGAATACGGCACAGCAAAATGTGTGCGTCTTGTACCAAAAGCGCGTAGGCAGCAATGCGGGTGACTTGCTTGTTACTCACTGGTGAATAATGATTGGAGAAAGGCGTT
>CALECP010000210.1 GCA_937949915.1 uncultured Anaerolineae bacterium | reverse complement strand
GCCAACGATTCTGATGACCGGGATCGCGCTTGATCGGTGTCATCGGCCGTTGCTTTTCAAAAATCCCTGCATATTTGTTGCCAAGAGGGGAGACGCAAAATGTTGCGTCTCTACAAAATTATAGGGGGGTAGGGACACGATTAATCGTGTCTCTACGGGTAATCGCCAAATTAGAAATAGGCGAAATATAGCCCAACGCCCCAGCCGATGAGATGCAAAATCGTGATCAGCCAGTAGACGAGCATATACGGCCGTTTGTCGTTTTTGTGCCGCAGTTGCCGTTGGGCAATAAACGCCCCCGGCCACCCGCCCAACGCCTCGAACAAATGTAAGCGGCTTTCGGGAATGCGGGGTGTCTGCTTGAGGCGGCGCGAATTTTTCTTCGCAATGCTTTTGTCACGCGCATACATAATGTAGGTGACAATGCTGACGATAAAGTAAAGGAGCAGCACGGCTAAGATGATCGTCCGTGTTATATCTGATGTGATGAAATTGAGTATCGCTTCCATAAGGGTTTCTCGTGTTCCATTGATGTGATTTGTACTGTTTGCTTAATGATAGGAAAGCTGGGGCAAATAGACAAAAAGATACCCACGTTTGGGGGTGTGGGTATCTTTAATCAGGGTTGGAAGAGGGAGATGTTTAAGTTGATTTACAGTATATGCAGTAAGCATCTCGGTGTCAATAAAAGGGCGCAATGGTGACATTTTGGGGTCTTTTTTGTTATCTGGCTCTCATTTTTGGCGCAAATGCTATAGCCAGTGCTTTTCTAGCCATGCTAGTGTGGGGGTGAGATCGGCCGCTTCGGCAAGTGCGACTAATTGATCGCGTTTGCTCCAGTCGTCTAGTTCAATCGCTGTTTGCAAATGAGGGTCGAGGCGATGATACCGATTTGCACCCAAAATTTGTTCGCATTGGTAATGGGCAATGTCGCCCAATCCTTCCCCCATGATGTTGAGGATCGGCCGCGCCCACTGCCCCCAGCCCCAATCGAGTGCTTTGTTTTCTTGGGCGATAAAGCGGTGGATATGGCCTGAGCCGAGCGATAGCAAACGGACTGCGCCCAGCGTGGGGCAACGCTCTTGGCAACGATGGTCTTGCGCTTGGGCAAGGGCAGCCATGCTCGGATTGTTGGCGACTACGCCGCCGTCGATGTAGCCATCTACAGGCGGGAAGTAAGAGGGGGCGGCACTTGTGTACAGGGCGACATCGACAATGCGTTGATCGCTGTCGCTGTCTCCGTTCTCAAAGTTATGGAAAAATTTGGGCGACCACATGCGGTCTGGGGCTGGTTTGCCATTGTCGAGATGAAAGGCAGGCACAAGGACGCGGGTATTGAGATCGCCTAGTGTGAGATTACCGAACAGGCGGAATAGTTCGGCGCGTAAATTGTTGGTGTCGTATTTCGCGCCGATGGCGTTGCCTAGATCGAGGATGTTGTCGAACCAGCTATCTTGAAAAATGATTTCGCTGCGGCCGTAATACAGATCGCGTACCTTTGTGGGCGCATATCCATTTGCCAGCCCTAGCGCGATGATGCCCCCGGTCGATGTCCCCGCATACAGTTCGATGTCGTCCCGCCAGCCCGGTAATGCTGTTTCGATGCGTTCGATAATAATGCTCGTGAGTAGCCCCCGAATGCCGCCGCCGTCCAAAGAAAGAATCCGATATTTGTTCATATAGCAAATAGCAAAGATTACAAATTATTTTGGTTAAAAGTGTTCGTAGGAAAGTATACTGGAAATGCGTTGATAGAGAGATTGATCTGATACGGTTTCTCAGTTTTTAGATAGATTGAGATTGCGGCCGGGGGAGCGCTGTGATGAAAGGGGAGATGGAGAGAAAAGAGAGAGACGCAAAATGTTGCGTCTCTACTTATTTGTTTTCTTTTTGCTGTTGGGCGAGTCGCGCCAAAAATTCGGGGGTAATGTCGTATTCTTCGAGTTGACCACAGACGGTGCAATTGGATAGTGCTTGGATGTCGTAGGTGGTGATACCGGGGCGTTTGAGGTCGATGTAGGTGTAGGTGGGGCTGTTGCCGATGGCGGTGAGCGCTTTCATGACGACAACGGCCGCATAGCCTGCCATCACGCCGACGACGGGGGAGAGCATCGGCACGGCTACGTTTTCGCCGCCGCATTTATTTCGGGCTGCGTCAATGTCGTCGGTGGTGGCTATCGCGTCGAATGATTCGCCGCCTGTGTCGCCGCCGGTGGCAAAGCAGGTGAAGCAGCCGCTTGTGTCTGGCTTGTAGAGGTAGGTGTACCCTGTCCATTCGGCTTTGTTGCCACTGACACCTAAATAGAGGGCTGGTTTTTTGTTTTTGACGGCGTAATAGTTGACCCAACGGCGTGTTTGGTCGTTGTCGGGGGCGCAAATGATGAGATCGTGTTGGGCGAAGTGGGCTTGTGAGATTTGCTGCACGAATTGGGTTTCGGTGTGGACGGTAAGAGCGGGGTATTTGGCGTTGAGGTAGTCACGCACGACGTGGACTTTGGCACGGCCGACATCATCGGGCAGAAAGAGGGTGGAGTGAGGCAGATTGGAGACGCTGACGGTGTCGCCGTCTACGAGGGTGAGTGCGCCGATCCGTGCGCCTGCGAGACGAATGGCGAGATCGTTGCCGAGGCCGCCTGCGCCGATGAGCAGGATGCGGCTGTTTTGGAGGGTGGTGGTGAGTGGGCTGAGTTCGGCCGAGAGGTCGAATCGCGCCCAGAAATCTGCTTGTGTCATGGTCATGGGGGGAGTATATCAGTATTTCGGTGCGTTTTTTACCGCAGAGTCGCGGAGGGCGCAGAGCTTTTGATAATTTGTGTGTTTATGCTATTTATATTTTAGCTGGTGGGTGGGGTGAGGAGGTGAGGGATGAGATCGTGGGTGTTGACGTTGTGGAAGGTAGCTTTGCGGCTGACGGAGCTGACGAGGAGGGCGATGGATCGTTTTTTGATTGCGCCGATGGTGGCTGTCTCTTGATCCCATGCGGCGAGGTCGTCGAATGAATCGGTGTCTGTGCGGCTGGGGGATTCGATGGGATGGACGTGTCCCCAAACGATGATGGTGTGGTCGTGGGGGATGTCGTCGTAGACGGTTTGGTTGATGAATTCGGCCGTCAGTTCGCAGTAGACGGGTGTGCTGACGCGCATTTCGCCGGGGTAGTAGTGGGTGATGGCGATGCTGCCGTCTTTGTCGTGTGTACCGGAGCAGATGAAGGCGTATTCGTTGGGGGCGTATTGCGTGTAGTCAATGAGGATTTGGTTGTAGATGGTATCGGAGAAGCGCACTTCGGTGATGGGGGCGCGGAGGTGGGGCAGTTGTTCACGTCCGGCCGTGGCGATGATCATGCTGATCAGATCGTCGAGCAGGACGGGGGTTTCGGCAAAGTTGACCCGTTCTTGCAATTGAGCGGCGATGGCGGCCGCGAATGAATCGTCGCCTCGCGGCCGAATTTGGGGAGTGGCTGGATAACCCGCATACTGAATATGTAGTTTGAGCGGAGGCAGACACCAGGGGATATGCACAACCAATTGATCAAATTTATCTTTTTCGACGAGGGAAAGCACAAATTGGCTGCCGAAGCCGTCTCTTTTTTGGAGGGCGACAATATCGGTGAGCAGGGCTTGGAGTTCGATGTCAGTCATGGGGTGGTTGCCACTCGCCTGATTTCATGCGGCGGTCAGCTTCTTCGATAGTTTGGGCGAATCGTCGCCATGTGCTGGTTACGTTGTCGCGGATTTCGTCTACGTCGATGTTAATGAGGCTGGCAAGGGTGCAGCGGTCGGGGACGGGGCTGCCGTGGTTGGGGTTGTGTAACATGCCGTAGAGCATATTGAGCAAGCCGCCGACGCGCATTTCGGGAAAGACGCGCACTTCGCCCCAGCAGATTTTGCCGTCGTCGAAGACGTTGGGGTGCCAACTTTTGGGGTGTTTGGGGCAGGGGGGAACGCGGCCTTCAAAGTAGACGCGCGGCCGGGTGATGATCGGGTAGGTGTCTAGGGTGATGTTGAGCGGCCACCAGTCGTCTTGGTAGTGTAGCCATGCGCGGTAGGGGTTGAGTTGTTCCATGCTGACCATTTTGACGCGGAACATGGTGTCGTATCCTTTGATGTTCCGTGCTTCGTATAGGTCTTGGCCGAGCTTGAGAATGTCGATCTTGTGGTTCATGGACGTAGATTAAAGTAGGGTTATTTACGGCTGAGACGCAGAGGGGCGCGGAGCGTTTTGATGGGGGGTGTTTTTTAGCCCCATTTTGGTTTGGGGATGACGCGCATTGTTTCGTCGATGGAGTCTTCGGTGTTGCGGACGGGGCGGCCTTCTTCTGTGATGAGTGCAACTTCGTCTTCTTCGACACCGATGGAAATAGAGACTTGTTGCTTGAGTTGTTCGATGGTCTCAGCGTGGTAGGTGCGGGTTGTGCCGTCGGGCATTTCTACTTTTTTTGGCTGTTTGATGTCTGCCATATTGTTTCTCCAATTGAATGGGCAATTGACGGTTCAATTGCACTGGATTAACAGTATCATAGGGATGTAAGCAGGGGATAAGAGGCGAATGTTTTTTTACCGCAGAGGCGCGGAGAGCGGGGAGATTTGCGTTTTGTTTGCGATTATCCTGTTTGCTTCCCGTAGGGACACGATTCATCGTGTCCCTACGGGAAACAAAAAACGTGCGTATAGCACGTTTTTGATCTCATCAAACGGATGGTAAGGAGAGGGTGTTTAGCTGGGCAGAATTTTTGTTGCCATAATTTTGTCGAGCCAAATACCGATAGCACACGCGAAGGCTAATGTGGTCAACAGCGTGTAACGGAATCCGTAATCTTCAAAGGTGGTGTTGAGGGTGAATTGTTTGCCTTGCGCTGTGAGTGGGGTCAGTTCCATCCAGTCTGCAATGGGGATGATGCTGGGAAAGCGCAATTCCAGATAGATGATGCCGTATGTTAGCAAAAAGCCGATGGCAATACTGATGGCGACCAGTGCTATTCTTTTACCCCACAAAAATATGTCAAATGACTTTTCCATCGTTCTCAATCCATTGTGCGCCACTATGATAGTAATGGCGGCACGGTAAAGTTTTACTGTTTATGCTTCCTATTTTATCATCCTCACGGAATTTGGCTATGATTTGTGTAAATTTTCACAGATTGGGGCTGTGGGTTTACCGCAGAGGCGCGGAGGGCGCGGGGGTTCGCGGAGGGTTGTGAAAATTTTGTCATCGTGTCGGTGTGTTTAGGCGGTGGCTTGTTGTTGCATGGCGTTGATGGCATCGACAGCTTGCCCGACGGTGGTGAATTGTTCGGCTTGGTCGTCGCTGACGGAGATGTTGAATTGTTCTTCTATTTCTTGGACGATTTCGAGCAGGTCGAGGGAGTCGGCATCAAGGTCTTGCTGTAGGTTGGTCGCGGCCGTGACCGATTGAGCAAGTGCGGTGGCTTCTGCTTCGTCGTTTGCCATGATCTCAATGATGATCGCTTTTAATTTTTCAAATGTGTCAGTTGTGTTGCTCATTATAAACTCCATGTAAGCGTGTTAGATTGAGGGGGGATTGTATGTTACTGATGGCGTTAATTCAATCAGTTATGTGTTGGATGTGATGGTGAAGGTGGGCAGGAAGGCGGCCGCAAACAGGATGATGTAGCGTAGGAATGAGTCGGTTTGATAGAGTGAGAGGGCGGGGAATGCCATTAGCACCGCGATGATGAGGGCGACCAGCCACGCGATGCGCCGTGCGGGGGCGACGGCGAGGGTGCGGGTGAGGGCGATGTAGACGAGGGCGATGATGAGGCCGATGATGGCAGACGGCAACAGATTAAGGAAGAAGGTGGCGAGTCCGGCGAAGAAGCCGGTGGCGTTGAGGGTGATGGCGGGGGGGTAGAAGCCGCCGATGAGCGATAGGATGATGTTGAGTAGTCCGGCCGCGAAGCCGCCGATGATCCCTTCGTTGATAATTTCTCTTGGTTCTGGTCGAAATGTGCGTTTGATTACGTCCATGCTGGTTAACTCCATTTGATCCCAATTTTGGGTGGCTAGTATAGCTGTTTTTCGCTATTGTTACAGGCATGGGACGTATTTTAATCTATCTTTTGCTTGCTTTGGTCGCCATTTTTGTGGTCGGCCGTATCTTGATCCGTTTTAGCGATGCACAACCGGCGCGTGTGGGGGCGAACTTGGATTGCCCCGATTCGCCGAATTGTGTCAGTTCGGCCGCGGCGGGCGATCATGCGATTGCGCCGTTGACTTTTGATGGAGAGGCTGCGGCCGCACAGGCGCGTCTGGTCGCTATCTTGCAGACGATGAAGCGCACGACTATTGAAACGGCCGAACCCAATTATGTTCATGCGACTGTCCACACGGCCGTGTGGGGGTTTGTCGATGACATGGAGTTTGTGATCGGGGACGGCCGGATCGATGTGCGCTCGGCCTCCCGAATGGGGTATTCTGACATGGGTGTTAATCGTAATTTGGTCGAGGCTGTTCGCGCTGAGTTTGATGGGTAGAGAACATGTTTGTTTACCGCAGGGGCGCGGAGGTTCGCTGAGGTTTTTTTAGAAAATAAAAACGACATTAGATCGCTGGTGGGGCGATTCTGTGCTAACGATTCTCTATGATTGCCTCTCTATATTGAAAAGTGTAGGCACAGTTTGTGCAAAGGATAGAGATGACACAGTACGATAATGATCAACTGAAACAAGCAGAAAAACAAACACAAACATACGTCGATTTGCGGCGTGACGAATGGCTGTGGGATGAAGAATCGGCCGCGATTGAAACATTGAAGGCAGATGAAAAAGAGGAAGTTGTCCGCATGGATTGGCGTGAGGTGACTGGTTCGCCAAAGCTCCGGGCTTTTGGGATGGTTGCTTTAGCCGCTTTGGTCTTCGGGACGTTGGCTACGGCCGGAGCTGGTTATAGTAGTTTGTGGGTGTTGTTTATGCTGCCGATGTTTATGGGCGGCCGGGGGACGACACGGCCGGACTCAGATTGGGGCAAATGGCTACTCTGGATGCTGTTCTTCAATTTGATTCTCAACGGCGGCTTTGGCTTTTTGTGGCTGTTGTTGCTGATTCCGTTTCTCAATAGCGGCCGTCGGCAACGCGCTTACTAAACTGCTTTTTGACAAACAAACAACTGAAATGTGACCGCCCTGCTGGGGCGGTCTTTTTGTTATGCGAACCGCATAGCAACCACAAATATGTGTGAAAGGATGATGTTTGGGTGCAAAAAGCCAAATTGATATGCTGATTGACTAAAAGCGTAAGCCACTGCCTCTGGCAGTGGAATAAGAAAGGTTCTACCGTTAGTATCGGATATGACGAGTAATAATATATCCACCTAGGGCCGTTCCAAAGAAATGATCATCCAAGATTTTGGGTTGTACCTCTGGTAAGAACGCACAAAACAGGATGATTTATTTCTGGACAAGCCCTTAGTGATGATGCGTTCTATCATAAAGAC
>CALECP010000209.1 GCA_937949915.1 uncultured Anaerolineae bacterium | reverse complement strand
CGCTTTTTCCATTTGACGTATTATTTGGACAATGCGATGAAGGCGCAGTACTTGTTCCATCGTGATCAACAGTACATGGTGCAAGAGTCGCAGGTGGTGATCATCGACGAAACAACGGGGCGGCCGATGCCGTCACGTCGATATTCCGATGGGTTGCATGAAGCGATTGAAGCGAAGGAAAAAGTGGAGATCAAACGAGAGACAACGACAGTCGCCACCATTACGCTCCAAAATTATTTTCGTATGTATGACAAATTGGCGGGGATGACCGGTACGGCGTTGACCGATGCGGAAGAGTTTGATCGCATTTATAGCCTGGGCGTTTTCCCGATGCAGACGAACGTGCAGCACATCGTTGATACGGGATCGATGGGGTTGAAAACAGAGCATTATGACGATCATGGCACGAAGGCGACCCGCTACCTTGATCCGAAATCAAACGATCCTCGTTTTTACAAACGGACAGATCATCCTGACCAAGTTTATAGTACGCATGACAGCAAAGATGATGCGATCATTCGTGAAATTGTGATGATGAACCAGACGGGGCGGCCGGTTTTGGTCGGTACAACGTCTGTTGAGCATAGCGAAAAGATCAGCCGAGTCTTGCGCCGCGAGAAAATTAAGCATCAAGTGCTAAACGCCAAGATGCACCGTTCGGAAGCGTTGGTGGTGGCACAGGCGGGGCGCAAGGGCGCGGTCACTATTTCGACCAATATGGCGGGGCGTGGTACAGACATTTTGCTGGGCGGCAATGCGGAGGGTCTTGCGGCCGGAATGCTGGAAGATGATATGTTTGACCGGGCGTTGCTGACCCAACTCGCTAAAACTTTGATCTCTAATGGAGACGAGGCGGCACGGGACATGGCAGAACGGTCGCCCAAGCTGGATGTTAGTTTGGTCGATGGGTTGCTGGCGTTGCAGGCGGCGTTTGAAAAAGCATCGGCCGAAATCGC
Organism: uncultured Anaerolineae bacterium; assembly: GCA_937949915.1. GTDB lineage: Bacteria > Chloroflexota > Anaerolineae > Promineifilales > Promineifilaceae > CALECP01. Next base: position 2,590 of record CALECP010000209.1, on the reverse strand, counting down.
GCAAACCCAACTAGCCCCCTGGCTGGCACGGGAACTGCATAAAACGCATGGTGTAGATGTGGCTATTGCCAAGCAGACGGTGACATACGTGCGGATGGGCGCGGCCGGACGGGCGCGTGAATATCTGCAAACACAGAACGTCGATACAGCGTTGGCGGAAGAAGCCCTGCATCTACATGATTTGTATAGCGGCTGGGAAAATGCGAAGACAAACGAAGCGCATCAGGCAAAATATCTAGCGGAGCAATTATTTGAAGAAAATTATACGGCACGGGCGGCTCTAATTCGAGAGGTGCTGGCTGATGACATAAAGGCGGCCGAGCAAGTATGCCAAACGGTGCCGGGACTGCCGACGATATGGGTGCAGCGTGTGGTCGATATTCGTGATGCGACGGTGAAAGAGCGTGAGCAAGTATGGAATTTGGGCGGTTTGCATGTGATCGGTTCGGAGCGGCATGAGTCTCGCCGCATCGACAACCAGCTACGCGGCCGGGCCGCACGGCAGGGTGATCCGGGTAGCAGTCGCTTCTTCTTATCGCTGGAAGATGATTTGATGTTGCGCTTTGGTGGCGAGCGGTTGAAGAGCTTTATGAATCGTTTCGAGATACCGGAAGATATGCCGATTGAAAGCAGCATGATCGAAAAGTTGATCGAAAATTCGCAATCGCGCCTAGAGGGCTGGAACTTTGACATTCGCAAAAACTTGGTCGAATATGACGATGTGATGGCGAAGCAGCGCGAGACGATGTACCGAGAGCGGCGCGAGATTTTGCTCAGTGCAGAGGCTGACCTGGATGGCAAAATCGATGAGGCGTTCGCGGGGGTGATCGATGATTTGGCGCACAATTATTTAGATGATTATCAAAGCTTTGTGTCGGCCGAAATCGTCAAGGCAGTCGATGAATATACGGCCGTGGAGAGCGATAAAGTCAATGTGCGGCCGGTGCTGGTGCGCTTGCGCGGCTATTTGCCCCAGGTGAAAGAGTGGGACATCGCTGGCATGGAAGGCATGGCGGCCGATGAGCTTCGCGGCAAGCTCAACCCATTGGTGACAGAAAATATCGAGAATGGGACAAATGTGTATCAGCTATTACAAGCGATGCGCCAATTTGTGCCGTTGTTGCCGCGTGTTCCCAATGTGGCGGCGCAGTTGTCCGGTTCGCGTGATCGGGTGAACGGCCGTAACCAAATTCGCACCCGCTTCCTCAGCCGAGTCGAAGAGCTATATGACGACTTCCTGAAAGAGCAAATTCCGGCCGCAGGTCGGGATATTATTTGGGCAAAGACACAAGCAGACATCAATGAGGCGTTTGTGCGTTTCAAGGTAGATGGCGTTTCGGTTGACCAATTAAAAGATCAGCAAGATACGTTCAACAATCGCGTGAGTGAAGGGTTGAGCAATTTGTTGCTGGAAGGGCTGACACAGCTAGAAAGCGACCAATTGGTGACAGCCCTGCATGGCTATGTGGGCAAACGGGCAGGCGACGCACGAGAGGCAATTGGCGAAGAAGCATACCGTGACTTCCAAAGGTTGCTGTTGCTCAGTGCATTTGATCGAGAGTGGCGCGATTACCTAACGGCAATGGATGATCTACGGCGCGAAGTGGGGCTGGAGGCGTATGCTCAAAAAGACCCGAAGCAGATGTACAAAATCCGCTCGTTTGAGATGTTCCAAGATATGCGCCGCAATATCAATCAAAATGTGGCGAAAGATTTCTTCTTGCGCGTCAATGATCATGCGACTTACATTCGTCAGCAAGAGCAAGCGGCGAAACGGGCGACACAGATCAACAAAGCTCCGGCCGCAGGGTATCAGGTGGTGAAGCGAGGGAAGGGTAGTGGTACTGTTGTCCAGCGCGAAGCCCCCAAGCTCGGCCGGAACGATGAATGCTGGTGTGGTAGTGGCAAAAAATATAAGACATGCCACATGCAATCTGACCAAAAGACCCGTGTTGCGGCCGGAACAGCTCCGCAACCGGCAGGCGTAGCGGCCGATGGTGGTGCGCCTCGCAAGAAGAAGAAAAGCACACAAGGCAAGAAAAAGCGGCGGCGGTAGCTATCAGCGATTTTAGACAAAAGAGAGACGCGAAATTTCGCGTCTCTCTCCATTTTTAGCACTATATTCTCTTTTTTTCTTCACTCAAATTTATTATGTACTGGAAGCAAACGCTCGCTTTTTTTGCGGCGTTGCGCCATGTGATGATTCGTCATCATCCGTTAACGATGAGGCAAACACCTGTGTGCGAATCGCTTGCCCGATCACGATAACAAACCCAATCAAACCACCGATCAACGCCGCCGCCGGTAAACTCCAAATCGGCACACGATTGGCAGAAGCGGGCGGGAAAGCTGAGAGTGCCAAGCGAGCTTGGGGCGCACCGGCCGCAAACTGTGTGCTCACCTCTCGTGCCTTGTTATCCAAGCTGACATAAAATTCCCAAGCGGTTGCTTTGTTGCGCTCAAGCGTTTGCCGCTCTTCTTGGAAGCCAAGAATTTGCGCTTCTAATTCTTGTTTGTAGGCAAGCATTTCGTTGAGCTTTGTGTTCAGAATAGAATTTTCCAGTTCGGGAGAGCGTGGATCAAACTCGAC
>CALECP010000208.1 GCA_937949915.1 uncultured Anaerolineae bacterium | reverse complement strand
GTCAGAATCTTTATCCCACCAAATGTAACTACTCGCATGAATGGGGAAGTAATCTGGGTCGGAGAACCATGGTCCGTCATTTTGACCATTTCCAGAGATACCACCGCCCGTAGTTTGCGCGTAGGCGGCTTCGTAGCCGGCAAAGCAAAATGAGGCAAACACACTTAATGTCAGCATCATAATCAACTTAATTCTGTGTTTTATTCCATACATATCAATCTATACTCCTTAATCTGGTTAATAACTTGTCTGCTACATGATGCTAATTCGTACTAGACCATCTACTACATGACAGTGTAAATATACTACTCTGGTGAATATCAACATATGCCACACTATAGTACTATTGACGGGTATAACGCCGTTAGCACCTTTTAGTTATGTGCTATTTCAATTTATATCTTTTGTTAACAATGGTCTATTTTGAGATTTGCTATATTCTTGTTCATTCGCTGACATTTTCTCCACTAAACTACAATTGCAAACAATCTCTTGGACTTGCAATTGTTCACAGTATGTTTTTTCTTGCCTAATGCGCTTATCCTAACAATAGGAATAGACACCTATGCTTGTAAATAGACACTTGAGAAACAGCGTTTATTGTGTGGAAAGTACGCCTAACTGGGTCAGTTGCTCAGTAATTTCTGGGTGGGAAATCGTTTGGTCAGGGCAACATTGCTGTCTGCTCATCTCGGCGATGACAGGGCGCATGATATGATGTGCATAGGCAAGACGAAGCTGCTGGTAGCTGGCATGGTCGATAGCACGGCCGAGCAGCCCCGGCGATGGCACGTAAATCGTATCCCGAATAGAAAGTGAGCCGCTATCAGACAGATCGTCAAAATCAAGGGTGAAATTGACCGGAATCCGGCCGCGAGGCGGGCAAACAAGATCAGGATAAAGCAAACAGTATTGATAGATGGCAACCCCCATATCGCGGATGATTTGGTTCGCTTGAGGCAGATCATGATCGAAAACGGCCGCGCCAAAACGCTCCTGAATTGTGTAATAATAGATGCGCTCTCCCCACTCAATCGGCATCGTCTGCCAACCATCATTAAAAGTCAGTACGTGCTGTTGGGCAAGCGTGAATGGTGTATTGTTGAACGTGTACGTGTGATGGGTTGTTGCTTCGGCCGCCAGTAAGCCATCTACAAACTCGATAGATGTAACCGTCTGCCCGGCCGGAACAATCCCCAACCACGCCCCAAAAAGTCCCTCATTTTGCGCTGTCAATAATTGTGTGATCGCGTTTTCTGCGCGTTGGGTTTGCCATTCCCCATACAATCGAAGCGCACCAAAGCCGACCAACGTCAGCATAAAAAGCACGGCCGTCCATCGCACCACTCTTTTTTTATGATACGGTGTCTCATGCTGTTCCTGCCATACCCCATCCATCTCTACATCTGTCTGCCAATCAAGTTCCACCATCATCGCATTATGAGGCAGGCGGCCGCCTATGACAACTGATGCGCTATTTTCCGTTACTGTCGATCAAATCTTCTGTCTCATGCCAATCAAGCCCCACCCATAACACGGCCGTAAAATCAACCAGCCGCAACTGTTCATCGATCACAATCCCCTCATCCCGCAATTTTTCCGCCTGTAGATTGCTGCCGAACTCCCGATTGACAATACTGATCCGTCCGGCCGCATTGACCACCCGCTGCCACGGCACATCATGGTCAGCCTCGTCGCGTAGCGCATTCAGCGCATACCCCACCGCCCGCGCCGCTCTAGGACGGCCGAGCATTTTCGCTATCCGGCCGTAGCTCGTCACCCGCCCTCGTGGAATGCGACGCACCACCGTATACACCTGCTCATAAAAATTCAAAGAAACGCTGCCTCTCTTTGTGTCTCGGCGGTAAAGAAGTGTGATTCCTCACTCTAATCAGCACCCAACTCAAACAAAGCCGCCTTCAACTCCAGCACATCGCGCCGCAACGCCTCATCCGCATCCACCTTTGTCGCGATCTTCTCATAACCGTGCATCACCGTCGTATGATCCCGGCCGCCCATATACGTCCCGATCTGCGGAAAAGAACAATCAGTCTCCGTCCGGCACAAAAACATCGCCACCTGACGCGGATACGAAATCGACCGTGTGCGCCCTTTGCCCCGCAACTGCTCGACAGACACCCCATAATACTTGGCAACCAAGCGCACCACCTGATCCATATTCACCTTATCAGACTTTCGCATCAGATCAGCCAACGCCATCTCAACCAAATCATCATCAATCGGCCGATCTGTCAGCTCTGCATACGCCACCACCTTATTAAGCGCACCCTCTAGCTCACGAATGTTGCGCCGCACATGCCGCGCAATCCGTTGCAGCACCTCGACAGGCACATCGATATTGCTCTCCTCCGCCTTGTACTGCAAAATCGCCAAGCGTGTCTCTTGGTCTGGCAACTGAATATCAGCCATCAACCCCCACTCAAACCGCGACTTGAGTCGCTCCTCTAGCGTCACCATCGCGCGCGGCGGCCGATCACTCGATAGCACCAACTGCTTCCCATTACTATGCAGCTCATTAAACGTATGGAAAAGCTCCTCCTGCGTACTCTCCTTCCCCGCGATAAACTGAATATCATCGATCAACATCACATCCGGGGTACGATACTTTTCGCGGAACTGAGGTGTTTTACCCGTCTTGATCGACTCGACTAAATCATTCGTAAATGTTTCTGAAGAAATATAACAAACCGTCAACCCCTGCTCACGACACCGATGCCCAATCGCATGAAGCAAATGGGTTTTGCCCAGCCCCACACCACCATAGATGAATAATGGATTGTAGCCCTCACCAGGCTTCTCGGACACCGCCAGCGCGGCCGCATGTGCCAGACGGTTATTATGTCCCACAATAAAGTTGGAGAAGGTGTAACGCACATTCAAATGATTCGGCTTTTTACGTGACTCGCTCTTTCTATTGCTCTCCCCGCGCCCCTTCATTGTCGATGGCGCAGTCGATGGCGTGTTCCCGCGATCAGCCGCACTCGTTCCCCCACTCATCGCACCATTTTGCGACTTCACCACAAAAATCAACGCCGGAACAGCCCCCGCGATCCCATTCAGCGTCTGTTCAATCGTGTTATACAGTCGATTGGTCAACCAATCACGCGCATACGCCGACTTAACACCAATCGTCCACGACTCATCAGTCGCTTCGACCAGCGTCGCATCTTTCAGCCACGTATTAAAAGTCGCCCGGTTCATCTGGTGTTCCAGCTCGCTTTTCGCCAGTTCCCAGACATCATTTGGACTATTATCCATTTTCGTTCCCTTGTCCATTATTGTTGTTCCCGTCGCTGTTTGTCTCCAATCGACAACAACGCCTTCCACTCAATCGATCAAACCGACCAATGAGCGTTCACTATGTTACTTACCTCTATTTTCCTTTGCATGGAGCGTGTGCTATACCATGTCTCAAGAGGGGAAATCGCATTGCAAAATATGCACGACGGTTTAGACATTCTAACAGACCGCTACCCCACCGACAACACAATTTTCCTTAAAACGTTCGCTATCTTCAGACAATTGCAATGTTAAAAACATCATCGAATTGTCACGTGACAATTCAGAAAAACAGACACAGTACCGATGGGTTAAACAGAACAAAACAACCCATATATGGGCTATATTCGATTTTCTGACGATAGTTGCCTGGTATTGGTGGTGCGTCACTATTCGGAAAAACAAGCATAAAATCGTCAATCGGCCGACACTAGCCAATGTTAGACAAAAAAAAGCGGCCGACCCATCGGCCGACCGCTTGCATTCATAAAAAGCGATGAGCAGCTAACAACTACCCATCATAAGAGTTCGCTCGTTGGTCGCCAATGTCTACAGCGATACGGCCGTCCCTCGCATACACGCCACCATCAACCGCCCACATATTCCAGCCCGTCGTGCCTTGTGGCCCCAACGCGCCATCATGGAAATTAGCGGCACGCCAACCCAAGCCATAACGCTCACGACAACGCTTCGACGCATCATCAATCGTTGTATCCAGCGACATCTGATACGGCCCAATCACTGCCACACGCGAACCAGACCAGCCCTGCGTATAATCATGCCCACGCGCCGATGGCGGTGGTGGCACACTGCCTGCCTGAATACACAAACGATGCAGGCTTTCATTACAAGACGTATCGCCCGTATAAGGATTGGTACGCGCATCTGATCCAATTTGCACAATGCCATTATATTGACGCATCACAACCCACGTCTGCACCTTGCAGTAAGAACGTCCGGCCGCACGGCCTTCCCATTCCGGCATCCGGTACGGCTCATTGACAGGCTCAAATTGCGTTGGGCCGCTTTGTGTTCCATTGCCATTGACATACGGTACTTGGCTGTCCCAAGCATTCGCATACTGATTACCGATGCGTACCCAGAAGCGTGTATGCAACGGCAATGAGCCGCTCAAATTGACTTCCCAGCCGCCTTGGTGGTGATGCTCTAGCAACTTCCATCCATCACCAAAGTACCGCGCACAGATATTATTTGCCGCCTCAAGTGATGTCATTTCTGACCCCTGCACATACCCAGTCGCCTTGATCTGACCACCATAATTCGGGCCAGCTACACAGAGCAATGGTAGCTCGGTGTAACAACTGGTATCACCCCGATACGGATTGGTGAAATGGTCTGCGCCCACAGTCACAGCACCGCCGCCTTGTCCCAGCACTGTCCATGTCATCATCTTGCATGATTGGCTCTCGCGCTGGATAGCGTAGCGATATGCTTGACGGCCGCCCGGTACAAACGCATTGTTTTGATTCGGCGTATTGACCACTTCATTATTGCCTTGCAACGGCGCATTGGGGTCTCCGGCCGAACCAGGGCTTGTGCCACCCAGAACGCCGCCATTATCAGACAAAACGCCATCTGTAACGTACACCATGCCATTTCCGGCCGGGAATTTACGAATCCCTTCGACACTATTGGCAAACACGGCCGTGCCGCCCACATTCTTCGCATTCACCCATGAGCCTAGCCCGGTCTCCAGCGATCCATTTATATCTTCTGGATTGAGTGTCCCTTTGAACATGTTGGCAAGTACCACACGCCGTGCAAATCCTGTATTGGTTAGCAATTGGTTCTGTGTCGCTTGGGGGACAGAGCTAAATGCCGCATCCGTCCATGCCAGCGATGTAAAAGGCCCATTCGCATAGAGCATTTCATTCAACCCGGCCACGCTGACAACGCGATGCCAAATAGTGACACGGTTATCTTTGCGGGCAGCATCGGGAATAGGTTGACCTTGCCCACTGGCGACCAACGTCACCGATAACAACATAATAAGAAGGGTGATTTTTACAACAATCTGCTTTGACTGCTTCATATTCTTTCCTCAATTAACTAACCCAGAACCAGTACGGTACAAGGCAATACGTCAATCCCAAACAATGGGATCGTTATACATTTTAGCCCCGATATACTCAAGCGTAAACCAACAATTAGCCTACGTTTCCGAGACGAAATCTATGTAAATTGTCAAAAAAGTGCTTGTAGAGACGCGCCGATGGTGCGTCTCTCTTCATTTTAGAGGCACAAACACTGTGTCTCTACGAGCCAGTGATCCTGCGGCCGAACGCATCGGCAAACAGCTTGATACAAAACGGCAGCCCGTGCAGCAAATACCGTGCCGCCAAACGACGCGGCTCTTGCGCCAAGCGATGCAGCCATTCAAAGCCGAAATTTTGCATCCATTGTGGTGCGCGTGAGACCTGACCCGTTACAAAGCTGAAGCTGATACCAACCCCAACCCACCACACGTTGGGCAGGTAATCGCGCAACGTTTCGATCAATTTGTCCTGCTTGGGTGAACCAAGCGCAACATAGACAATATCGGGTTTGGCCGCTATCAGGGTACGGGCGATCTTTGCCAATTCGTCGGTATCATGTTCAAAGCCATGTGGCGGACACAGCGTACCAACGATGTTGAGCGCGGGGAATTTGTCGCATAACACGTCGGCCGCGCCATCGGCCGTACCCGGTGCGCCACCGATCAGGAAGATCGAATGCCCATTTGCGGCCGTCGCTTCTGTCAAGCTCCAAATCATATTCGAGCCAGTCACACGCTCTGGCAACGGTGTGCCTTGGATGCGGCTCGCCCACACAAGCGGCATTCCATCTGCCACATGCAAGGTCGCTTTTTCACACAGATCACGATACGCACGATCTTGATCGTAGCGACGCATGTGATCAAGATTCATAGTGACAACACAGCCACCGCGCCCGGCCGCGATCTCATCCATCATCGTATCAATCGTCTGCTTTTCTGTAATAGCGTGCAACCAAGCATCCTGCATACGGATGATCGGCAACGTCGTCATCAATTGTCCGTTGACGCGCTCGTACAGCTTAAATTCATGAACAGGCAATGTTGCATAAGCATGTTTTGGTGTGGTGATCATTTCCATCGTACTACCTTAAAGTCTACTCAAAAGTGTTGTTGTGTTAATCGGCTGCATCAACACCGTCACGCGATGTCCGCACCCAAGCTGTTTGTCGCTTGAACAAAAAGCTGATGTATAACGGTATTTTCCAAGCAATATAGAGGGGGACGGCGACTAATTTTGAAAATGGGATTGTGTCTCGCCCAAAACCTACCCAAGCGACTACGATACCAGCCAGTAAAAGGAAACCTGAGATACCCGTAATAAAAGTAGGTATCCAAATACTGCTCACGGCCGATGATAGGATCGAGAGCAAACCGACGCTACCCCACAAAAGTACTAGTAACGCAAGGGGCGGCACCGCTTGCTCTAGTGCCAATGCGAAGAGACCGAAACGGCGTTGTTTGACGGCCGCTACCAGCAAACGCGGCACTTGGGTCAGCAGCGTATGCAGGTGTCCGTGTTCCCAACGGGTGCGCTGCGTCGTCGCGGCCGCTTCTTCGGCCGGAAGCTCACCCCACACAATTGTGCGATCCTCCAGCAACGGCGCATGTCCCGCCAGCGCAAGGTCTAGCCCCAACTGCATATCTTCGACAATGTTGCCACTTGCCAACGGCATCGACCGAATAATATGATAAGGAAAAGCCATGCCACTGCCCGTCAGCAAAACAGGTTGTCCCAATTGATGCAATCCTTTCGGCCGCACCCAATTTTTTACCCGGAATGCAAACGCAGACACCAAATCCTTGAGACTCGGCTCGGCCGGAGGACGCTGTAGATAAACAGCTTGCACCGGGCGGCCGCTTTCCGCGACCGTCTGCACAATCCGCTTCACGCCATTCGCTTCCACCGTGCAATCGGCATCGATCATCAACACCACATCGGGCGGCGCATCTTCCATCAATTGCAACCCAGCATCGAGTGCATACCCTTTGCCACGCAACTGGTCGTCAAACCGTTCTAGCACCGTGACGGCGTGATTGCGGGCAATGGCAGCCGTCTCATCTGTGCAATTATCAGCCACCACAACGATCTGCTCGGCCGTATCGACCTGTGTCAGCAACCCTTCTAGCGTTGCACCGATCATGGTCGCTTCATTGTGGGCGGGTATCAAAATTTTGAAGTCAGGGGGTGTGACCGGCCGTGCTTTCTGTGACCGCTTGAGCAAGGAGGCAGACATGCTCTCTACAAACACGACCGCAATAGGGATTGCAACCCCTACAGCCAATATGCTACTTATTCCGGTCATCAAACGATCAATCACATTTTCTCCAAACTTACCATATATTCACAACTATATTGGACGCTTGTGTTCGCAATCGGACACATTGTTGTCTGCCATTATCCATCATCTAAAAATAGTATAGGCAAATCGATTGTTGATTTCTATGAGCAAATCGCACAAATTTTGCTTATACTGGGTCGCTATGACAGTGATCAATTGCTATTTATGTGAACAAGATGGTGTAGACAATGCGAATGGCAACGAGGCCGCCTTCTGTCCTATCTGCCATCGAGGTATGTGTGCGCGGCATCAATCAACGGTACGCTGGAAGTGGAAATCAGACGGCCGCCCCGACTCCGCCAAAGCGTGTAAACAATGTGTACGATCTTACGAGCATCGCTCATGGGACGTGTACAATCGAGATTGGATCACATAAACAATTAGGAATGATAACGATGAACATAATTATTTTTGGTGCAACAGGTGGCGTAGGACGATTGGCGGTGCAGTACGCATTGGCAAAAGGATACACCGTCACCGCGTATGCCCGCACACCGGGCAAGATGACACTTTCACACGAGGCGTTGCAGGTGGTGCAAGGCGATGTACTGGATGCCGAAGCTGTAACGGCCGCCATTGCCGGTCACGATGCGGTGATCTGCTCAATTGGGGGCGGCACAACCAATTTGGTGCGCGCGAATGGAACAAAAAACATCATCAACGGGATGAAAGCGCACGGGCTAAGGCGGTTGATCGTGGTGTCGTCGATGGGCGTAGGCGATAGCGAACGACAATTAAACGCTGTGGCGAAATTCTTCATCAACATGGTGATCAAAAAAGCGATTGCCGACCATGCGGCACAAGAGGCGCACGTCATGACGGCCGATCTCGATTACACAATTGTCCGGCCGGGCGGCTTGGGCAAGGATCAGCTATCGGGCGCGTATGTGGTGACAGATGAAGATGTCAAACTGAAAGGCGGTCAAGTTAGTCGGGCAGATGTGGCTGATTTTTGCGTATCTGTGCTAGAAGATCGGTCATTTGACGGCCGTGCTGTGTCGATTGTGAGCAAGCAGCCGCACATCGCATCTTACGTCAATCCTGCAAGCAAAAAAGATGTGATGTAAAAAATCAATTTTTAGTGGTTGGAAAGTAAGTGCATACTCCGTTATGATGGTGCGTATGATGGAACAACTGACGGCCGAAAACATCGCCAACATTCTCGCATTTGCCCCGCAATTTGAGCGGCCGTATGAAGCATGGAAGTTCGACGAATGGGGAACGTCGATGCAGTTCTATCAATTTGTCGGTGCGCTCACCAATAACGGCTTTATCTACCCATTCGACTGGAACACATGGCTGATCGCAGAAGGGCACGGCCGCGTCTTTTCGCACACTATTTTGCTCGATGCCGACCTGCCTCTGCTCCGCAAAGTAATGACCGCCACCGTCCGCGCCGACCGCTACCAGTCAGGTCTCCATGCCCGACTGGTACGCAATGGCTTCTTTCGCGTCTTTCTCGAACAGTTAGGCGCACTATCGCTGTAAAATCGGCAGCATAATATGTTGCAACGGCGTGTTGCGTTCAAACGCGCCCAAATCGCACCCAAACCCACTCGGCCGTGCCAGCCCACGCCCATCCGTTTCATCCACACACACGGCCGTCACACCTGCATCCCAGCCCGGACTATCCCCATACAGCAAATGGATTCCATTGCTCAATGGCGCAAGGCGTGGATCGGCCGTGATCGTCGCCCCACAACTGCCATCGCTATCTAAATTGATACGCCCCGACCCCGTTAACGCTTTGTTGCAATCAGCCCCGGCCGCGCCATCGTGTGCGATGATGCTATTACGGACATCCGCATTGCTGTTTTCGATGTGCAAGCCGCCCGTGTTTTCATAAAGCGTACTGCTGACGAGCGTTAATTTGTTGCCCAAGCCGACGCTGAAGATGCCGCCGCCCAAATCGGCCGTGTTGCCAGACAGTGTGCTTGTGCGTACCGTCAGCGCACCATTGTTGGCAATGCCGCCGCCCGACGCACTCGCGTTACCCCAGATAGTCGTCCGCAAAATAAGCGCAGGATCAGCCGCAATCGGCCGGACAATCTTCTGGCGCAACGCCTCTGACGTGCGGATGAGCGACACGCCGCCCCCTTCATTGACGGCCGTGTTTGCATTGATTTGACTATCGACAATCGTCACCGCATACGCACTCGTATCATTGATATGGACACCGCCGCCCTCATCATCTGCATGATTGCCAGCGATAATCGTATTGGAAATGACAACTGTCCCCGTGCGGCTGAAAATGCCACCGCCATCCCCAGCGGCCGTATTGTCGCGCACAACGCTATTGAGCAAAGTAAGGCTGCCATCTAAACTGTGAATGCCGCCCCCATTCCCGGCCGTCAGCACATTGTCAGACACCACGACATCATCGAGCAGCAAAACGCCTTGCTCATTCAAAATCCCGGCCGCGTTCACAATGTCAGATGGGTTTTTGCCGCCCATCAGCGTCATACCAGTCAGTGTCACCACCGCACCGGGCTTGATCTGCAATACGCGATTGCGCTGGTCGGCATCAATAGTCAGCCCATCCGCCCCACCGCCGATAATGGTGACTGTTTTGCTGATGGTGAGCGGAAAGCCGCCCAGTGTGATAGTGGTCTCGGCCGGAAGATCAAACACGATAATATCTTCTTCTGTCCCGGCCGGACATTCACCAGCCAGCGTGCTAGAGGCGATGTCTTCATTGGCGGCCGTCACCGCTTCGCGCAATGTACACACGCCATCGGTGTTGTCGATGATGTCGAGATCGCTATCAACAACGATGTTGGTTGTCCGTGCGGCCGTGGTCGTGTATGGGCCGATCAGCCACCCGGCCGCCAAGCCAAGCAGCAAAAGGATCAAAGGGAGAGAACGATGTGCATTTATCATGCCCCAATGGTATACAAAAACGGGCTAAAGCGTAACTCTATTTGCAGAGATGAATAGGGTTTTCAGTTATTCAGTTTGTCAGTATATCAGTCGGCCGCAAACAGCTTATTCTGTCGATCTAACCACATTGCCGACACAAATAGATGTAAAAAGACAACATTTATGTGTGGAAAGTCAAACTGACATACTGAAAAACTGACATACTGAAACGCCCTCTCATTTGCCTGGTGATTCATCTGTAATCGGGCTACACTCACACCGTTATGGGCGATTTAGACGATTTGATCACGATGCTAGACATACCAGTGAGCAACAAGGCGCGGCTGCAATTAGCCCTCACCCATCGCTCGTGGATCAACGAACATATAGACGAAAGCCATGACAACGAACGGCTCGAATTTTTGGGGGATGCCGTTCTCGATTTGGTGGTAGCCGCCTATCTGTTCAAGCGCTTTCCAGAGATGCAGGAAGGGGAATTGACATCACTTCGCGCCGCGCTTGTCCGTGCCGAAACATTGGCTGATTTTGCGCGGCAAGTGACAATAGACACCCATTTGCGCCTCGGCTATGGCGAAGATGAGTATGGCGGCCGCAACAAAAACGCGACCCTATGCGCCGCATTCGAGGCGGTCATCGGTGCGCTCTATCTCGACCAGGGGATCGATGCTGTCCGGCCGCTCATCGAACGACTGATCGAACCGACATTGGCAACTATTTTGGCGCTATCGCTGCACAAAGATGCGAAAAGTGAGTTTCAAGTGTTCGCCCAAGCAGAGCTAAACACAACACCAACGTATGAAGTGATCGCGGCCGACGGACCCGACCATTCAAAGACATTTACAGTGCAAGTGGTGGTAGAAGATGAGGTGTGGGGTAGTGGTATCGGCAGCTCGAAACGCCGCGCAGCACAGGCGGCCGCAAAAGAAGCGTTGATCCGGGCAGACGTGCCGGGGTGGGTAGACGTATAATCTACCCCAAACGCCCCGTTATCGTCCCCAGAATGTGCGCGGCCGGAACATCTTTATAATCAACCGATTCGGCGCGATTGTCCCCCTGCAACCAATAGCGATCTTGCTCAATAGAAACGACCCGTTTGATCACCCACAATGTGCCGATTTGCGCCACCGCAATCGCGCCCACCGTCGGCAATCGGCCGGGCGCGTACAACAATTGCTCATCCGGCCGCAATGTGGGCAACATAGAGCGGCCGGCCACGCGCACCTTACGCCGACGGCCGAGCAAAAAGAGCAGCAATTCCCCCCGGCCGCTCTCCGCAACCGCACTTCCGTTATCGATCATTATTCCGATGGATTTTCGACAATTGCAATCGCTTCTTCCGGCGTTTTTCCCGCATGAAGAACCGCATACACACCGGGCAAATAACGATCTAGCGTCATCGCGGCCGGGTAGATATGATTTTTGACCAGCGTCGGCTGCAATGCCACACCTTCATAATCGACCGATGTTTTATAACGCACTTCGCCATCGCTAAAATCCATCTCAAAATTGCCGATCCGCAACCCATAATTGGCACGGGTAATAAATTCGGCGATCAACATGCGCTTATCTTCTGGCACATTAAACGGCGCAATGCCATAGCAGATCAATTGCTCTAGTTCGCCCCGCACATGTGCAATCATGCCAAATTGACCATTTTTGCCATTAAAGCGCATCCGGTGTGCCAGCTTGTCTTCGATAGGCGAAGGATGCCAGCCGTCCTCCTCCAAAAACTGTGTCAATATGGCAAACGCCTCTTTTCCTGCATCTGTTGGTGAGTTATTCATAATTTAAGAAAGATAGAGCTAGAGTTTTGAGATAGAGATAGAGATAGAGATAGAGATAGAGAAAAGATTCTGTCAGCGTCAGTTTTTGACCCAATCTTCTCTCTATCTCTATCTCCCGTCTCTATCTCTATCTAAAATCCTACTTGTGTTAGGTAATCGTCAAATGTCTCAAAATCCATTTGTTGTTTTTGGTCAGACAGTGCCACGGCCGGATTGGGATGCACTTCGACCATGATGCCATCAGCCCCGGCCGCCAGCCCCGCTTTCGTCAATGGTACGAGCAGATCACGACGGCCGCCAGAATGGGTCGCATCGACAAACACCGGCAAATGCGTCTCTAGCTTTGCCAACGCCACCGCGCTGATGTCGAGCGTGTTGCGCGTGTATTTTTCATAAGTACGGATGCCGCGCTCACACAACATCACATTGGGATTGCCACCCGCCATGATGTACTCCGCGCTCATGATCCACTCCTCAATTGTGCCAGACAACCCACGTTTGAGCAGCACCGGCCGATCTGTCCGGCCGACCGCCTTTAGCAGCGAAAAGTTTTGGCTATTTCGCGCCCCGATTTGCAGCACATCAACATAATCAAGGCACAAATCAAGATCACCCGCGTCCATAATCTCCGCCACAAAGTACGCGCCCACACGATCACAGGCAGCACGCGCCCATTTCAGTGCCGGTTCGCCCAACCCCTGAAAGCTATACGGGCTGCTGCGCGGCTTGAACGCGCCCCCACGAATGAGCCGCACACCGCGACTGGCCACAAATTCGGCCGTCATGCTAAATTGCTCTTCCGATTCAATCGCACAAGGGCCCGAAATCAGCACTGGGGGATGGTCGCCACCCACTGGCACATCACCGATCATGACGACTGTATCTTGGCGGTCGCCTCGGCTGGTGAGCAACTTCGGCTTCTCTTTTTTCACACCGACTGCCATGCTCGCCTGAAAAATGTTTTTGAACAAGCTCTTGACGGCCGCATCGTCAAACGGCCCCTCATTGGCGGCCGTCAACGCTTGCAACATCTCCATTTCTCGCTTCGGATCATACGAACTAAACCCGATCTGCAATTGGATCGCCCCAATTTCACTGGCGATCCGGCCCCGCTCACTCAGGAGACGAAGAAGTTCGAGATTGAGGTTGTCGATTTGCTTGCGCTTCGACTCGATTTGTTCTTGCGACATAAACGCTCCTTAAAACGGTCATGTGTTGCGCCTGTAGGGACACGGCGAGCCGTGTCCCTACGATGGGCAAACCGTCTTTGATTCCATGTAGAGACGCAAGATGTTGCGTCTTATTTTCACGTAGAGACGCAACATTTTGCGTCTTATTTTGAAGAAAGAGACACAAGATTTTGTGTCTCTACGGCATGGGGGTAAATGATAACATATTGTGGTAGCGGCAAACTGCTTTTGGCTTGCTAACTTTTTGCTTGCGGCTTGTGATAGGCAGCCATCATTTTTTCCATCCGCGCAACGCTATCTGTGTAGCCACCGGGACGATTACGGCCGTGCCATACCGCCTTGTATTCTGTCAGCAGATCGGCCGCTTGTGCCTCTAGCACATCGGGCGCAACCTCTTCCAATCGCCACAACCCGCGCAATGCCAGGTGACGCAACATCACGGCCGCCCATCGGTACTCTTGCTTGATCAAATCAGCATCCGGCCGCGCCATCGTGACTGTATCGATCCGTTGCTCTAGCTGCTCTGCCGCGTCGTGCGCGGCTTTCAATTGTGCCGCCAGCCGCGCCGGGGGAATTTTGTCCAGCATATCCTTGACCAGCTTGCCCGTCCACGTGTACGTTTCGGCAAACACAAACAGAGCGGCATTGTTGAACGTAAATTCGGCGATCTCAATATGGTCAGAAACCGCGCCCATCTCGTAGGCAATCGCGCCCATCGTGCCAGACGGATCGGCAAACGCCCATTGGCTGGCAGCCTGCGCCACATCTATCTCGCGGTTGCTGTCCAGACACCAACTAACGGCCGCGCCGTACACATACGGTATATAGCTGGCTGGCAGCGGTTGCCAATGACCATTGTCG
Organism: uncultured Anaerolineae bacterium; assembly: GCA_937949915.1. Lineage (GTDB taxonomy): Bacteria > Chloroflexota > Anaerolineae > Promineifilales > Promineifilaceae > CALECP01. Next base: position 2,877 of record CALECP010000208.1, on the reverse strand, counting down.
CCCCAATCAGTATTCAAGAAGCCAATCGCGCCATGTTTCAGCCCGTTCTCGGCCGCGTTTAATAGGTTCGCCAGCGCGTTTTTGGTGCGCCCCGCAATCGAGTTCCAGCTAGACGTACCGGCGCACACATAGTACGGAATACCGCTCTGGGCAAACAGTGCGCCGTGTTCGTCAAATGGATGGTTGGCTTCGTACCCCCACTCCATCGCAATCGCGTCTTTCGGTAGTTCTGGCACCAGTTCGGGATGATTGATGATGATGTCACCCCAAAATTGCATTGTGCGGCCGCGTGCGCTCACTTCGGCATGAACTTTGTGCAAAAAATTGAGATAAAGACGGCCGACACCGATTTCGTCCGCCAACGCTTTGCTGCGATCTTTGCCCAGATCAACTGTCTCATCAAAGCCGACATTAAAATACGCGCTCGAAAAGTTGGGCAACAATTGATCGTACCAATCGCGCAACAATTCAAGGCTGCCCGGTGCGGTCGGGTCTAGCGTAAACGGCTCATCGAACCAGCCCCAAATCGTCTCACAGCCATCAGGGGCTTCTGCCAAATGCTTATACTCATCTAGCACCAGCCACCGCCGCAAATGACCAAACGAATTTTGGTTTGGCACAAGGTCGATGAACCGCGCTTGGCAATACGCATCGAGATCACGAATTTGCGCGGCCGTCATCGGGGACGCATTTTTCCAAGCGGCTTCATGCCCTTCATACGCAAAGGTATGCTCGGTATACAGTTGAAATTGGTTGATTTTCCACGTCGCCAGCATGTCGATCAGATCGTAGAGCGTTTCCATCGTCGGCACTTTGTCGCGGCTGATGTCGAGCATCACACCTCGGTTGGCAAAGTCAGGCCAATCGCGTATCTGCACGTCGGGCAGCTTGCCGTCCGTCAGTTGGCGCAATTGGTCGAGCGTCTGCCGTGCGTAAAAGCGGCCGACATCTGTCCGCGCCATCATCGTCACGTCGCCATCGACAATCGTGAGGCTATAGCCTTGCTCGTGGTCTGGCATGGCAGACGCATCTGTAAAGGTAGACCGCGCCCAATTGGTGTGGCGCGGCCGGGGCAGCAATTGCAATTCATTCATCATTTTCTCCCGAAACTTACCCTTTCCCGCTTTGTTATTTTAGTCAATCCAACAATTATACGTCCACTTGGCTAACTCACGAATCGGAAATGACAAAAATAGACGCACATACATCGCCACACTGTTCCAGTTCGTCGTAAATCGCATCGGCCGATGGTTCGGCCGTTTGCACCGTGCTTTCGTCATCCAGCGTTAGCGTAATCACGCCATCGCTGGTTTGGTACAGCCCAATCACGCGTCCTGCATTGATCATCTCAATGGCGGCCGTCCAATTGATCGCGTTAGTTAACGGGCTTTCGGCCGTACTCGCCTCAAATACACCACCCACAAATGCGTCATCCACACACGCATTTGCCTCGAACACATCCTCGGCACACACACTGCCATCGGCATAGACACACAAGAACGTGCCATCTGTGCGGGTGCGTAGCGATCCGGCCGTGTCGGCACAGTGGCGCTCAAACGGGGTATCGGCGCGGGGTTCAGGCACGGCCGTGGGCGACACCATTTGCCTCCCGCTTCCTATACAACCGAATAATGCCGACATCATCCATACAGCTATCATCACTTTGATTTTTAACATGACATCCTCTCAGTGCATGTTCGTCATGCAAACATGCCTCATGTAAATCGCAGCACGCGCTCAATCTTTCTTCTCCCCTTGTTGAGTACGGCCGCGCTTAAAAGCTATGCAATTGTGCGTAAAACGTAAAAAACGTTGCTTTCTCTGATGCTACAATGAAGATCGGCCGACGGCGATAAGCCGATCTGTATCATTTACTCTCTTTCCCCCCCCATTGTAAGATCGTTTTCTCAAGACGCATAATGCTGATGCAATATAAGCAAACATCATAACAGCCATTTTGACGATCTATTTGCGAAAAATACTTGTACTTTACTTATGTAGGTAACGTGAGTCCAAAGTGCATTCTTATACGACTGCTTCCAAGTTTAATGCCTCATCAGACTCATCATTTGGCAACATGAAAATCAACTCTGCATAATGCAATTGTAATCCATACAATGTCGCAATCGCTTTTGCATCCTGTTGAGTGCGAAAGAGGTAGTCACTGATTGATGGCGTTTCGGCCGAAAGTTGTATTTGAATCCGGTATTTTTCCTGCAAAATCTCTGATTTGATCACTTAATCCCCCACCTTTTTAGCAAGTAGTGCATTTGAGATAAATTCTCCAAATTCAAATTTTTCTCCCTGCTCCCAAAAATGGCCTATGGGATCAAGAAAACGTGCCGATACCTTGCTCAATTCTATTTCATGCTCTGGTTCATGAAACTGCACAGCAACTTCATTGTATAAATTCTGAGCCACTTCAACTTGTCCATTATCAACGTACTGTCCAATCAAGCTATACAAATCAAGCATCAATGTAACGACAGCTTCTTCTACGGCCATGGCGAAGATTGCGGCACTTGTGAAGTGTTTTCCAGCAGACTCAAAATCACCATCTTGAACGGAACACTGAAATGCAATTCGCAACATCTCAAATACATTTTTATAATGTTCTTTTTCGTTTGCCCAATTGACAGTTTGATGAAAAATCTCGTTCAGTTCATTTTCATCAAACTCATCTAGCCCACCCCCCAATTCTTCATACATCCACATTAAAGCAATCACACACTCCTCTCGTGAGTATCCTTCATCATCAAATTCTCCCTCCAATTCGACACATTTTTTACAATATCTTTGGGCTTGTGAGTAATTATCGTTTTGGAAGTGGTAGAGTCCTAACACGCTGTAAATATGGTATGAGTCTACTGTAAAAAG
>CALECP010000207.1 GCA_937949915.1 uncultured Anaerolineae bacterium | reverse complement strand
ATCCAGTTTGTTGTGCCGTCTGGCAATTTTGGCAATTTGACGGCCGGACTGTTTGCGCGAGAGATGGGGCTGCCGTTCGATAGCTTTGTCGCCGCCACCAACATGAATGACGCGGCCGTGCGCTACATCAATTCAGCAGCGTATGAGCCGGGGCAATCAATCCCCACGCTCTCGAACGCGATGGACGTGGGCGCACCGAGTAACTTTGTGCGCGTGTTAGAGATTTTTGGGCATGAGTACGAACTGGTGCGCGATGTGCTATCGGCGCATTCGTTGACTGATGGCGAAACAGTTGCCACGATGCAGCGCGTATGGGAAACATACAACTATCTCATCGACCCACACACGGCCGTTGGCTGGGAGATCGCAGATCGCGTCGGCACGGCCGACAAGACACAGGTGCTAATCGCCACCGCTTCCCCGATCAAGTTTGCGGCCGAGATTACGGACGCAAGCGGGATCGCCGTAGACAATACAGCCGAGATCGCCCATCTCCAGACACGGCCGCAACGCAAAACAAGCATTCCCAATGAGTACGATGCACTGATCGACGTGCTAAACAGTAGACAAATATGAATATAGAAGAAAATACAGACACCCCTCCAATCGCTCCAACCACACAAGCCGCGCACAAATCAGGTTTTATCGCCGTCGTCGGTGTGCCGAACGCGGGCAAAAGCACGTTGATGAATGCATTTCTTGAACAGAAGATCGCCATTGTCAGCCCCCGGCCGCAAACGACCCGCACGAAGCAGCTTGGCATTTTGACCAAACCAGACGAGTATCAGGCGATCTTTGTCGATACGCCCGGGTTGATCAAAAAGGCGAAACACGCGCTCGATGAGGCGATGCTGGAAACGGTGGCTGAGTCGATGGAAGGGGCTGATGTGATTTTGTGGCTGGTCGATGGCAAGACGATGCCGACCGATACGGACAAGGAGGTGGCGCGGTTGATCAAGCCGCTTGCTGAAAAAACCCCGGTTATTTTGGCGATCAATAAGGTGGATGAAATGACGGCCGAGCAGACGCTGAGGTATCCACCCGCTTACGTTGCGCTCATGCCGGGGGCGGACTGGATCGTGTTTTCGGCAAAAACGGGTGCGGGTGTCCCTGAACTGCTGACCATGTTGATCGCCATTCTGCCCGAAGGGCCCCAATTTTACCCGGCCGATCAAATAACGGATACGTTTATGCGCGACATCGCGGGGGAGATGATTCGGGAGCAATTGCTGATTCAATTGAAAGATGAAATCCCCCATTCGGCGGCCGTGCGGATCAACGAATTTAAGGAACGCGAGAATGGCATGGTCTACATCAATGCGACCGTTTTGATGGAGCGGGAGACGCATAAAAAAATCGTAATCGGCACCAAAGGGGCGCAGATCAAGCGCATTAGCACGGCCGCCCGGAAGGAGATCGAGAGCTTGCTAGACGGCCGTGTGTACCTAGAGTTGCGCGTCAAAGTTGTCCCGAAGTGGCGGACGAACCGGACTCAAATCGAGCGGTTAGGGTATAGATAGGTGACGGCTAAAAATTATGCGTAAATTATGTGTGATGCCCGGTGATGGCATCGGAAAAGAAGTGATTCCAGTGGCGGCCGCTATTCTACAGACGGTGATGCCTGACTTAACGGTTATCGAAGCCCCGGCCGGATGGGAGACATTCGAGCAAACAGGCGCGAGTGTGCCAGACACGACGTTGGACACGATTCGGGCGTGTGGCGCGGCACTATTCGGCGCGGTGCAGTCGCCGACGGGCGGCCGGGTGCCGGGGTATCGCAGCGCGATTTTGACAATGCGCCAAACGCTGGCGCTGTATGCCAATATCCGGCCGATCATCTCCATTCCGCCGATCACGCCCCGTGATGACATCGACATGATCATTTTTCGGGAGAACACCGAAGGGCTGTACGCGGGGCAAGAGCATGGGGATGGCGAACGGGCGGTTGCGGAGCGGGTGATTACACGCGCCGCCTCAGAGCGGATCGGCCGGGCAACCCTGGCGACGATGCAGGCGCAACAACGGCGCAAGCTGACGATTGTCCACAAGGCGAATGTGTTGCCGCTGACGGATGGTTTGTTTCGAGACAGTGTGCGAACCATCGTTGATCAATATGCGAAAAACGGGTTTGCGCCTGTGGTCGATGAGTTGTTGATCGATGTGGCGTGTCTCAAAATGCTCAGTGATCCGACACGCTATGATGTGGTGGTGACGACCAATCTGTTTGGCGATATTTTGTCGGATGCGGCCGCGCATTGGGCTGGTGGTTTGGGGTTTGCGCCGTCACTCAATTTGGGGGATGGCGTAGCGGTGGCAGAGCCGGTGCATGGCTCTGCCCCAGACATCGCGGGGCAAGGGATCGCCAATCCGATTGCGGCCGTTCTCAGTGCGGCGCTGCTGGTGCGCTATGTGTGGCAGGATGGGGAAACGGCCACGCAGATAGAGACGGCCGTCAAAACGGCCGTGCAATCCGATCCCTCCTTACTGACCCCACAACCGGGCGGTACAGAGATGATCGGCCGGGCGATTGAACAACGGCTTTAGTGACGAGTTACGAATGACGAGTTACGAGTGGTGCGCTGCATTGCTTGATCGCATTCTTGAGATCGCTACACAATCAAAACAAAAAACAAACGCCGATCTGCATCATCTTTCACTCGTCGTTCGCCACTCGTAACACGTCACTCCGAAATCACTTTGCCCTCCTTTTGAGCGGGGAATGATGTGATCATAGGTTAAAGGCTGTCCTGTGTTGTGCATAGATGTATAGCAATATGCACAGAATGGTTCATCGGCCGCCTTCACTTGTAGCCGCACGATGGTTGAAATGTATTGGCTCACAATTGATGCGCGGGAGGAACGAGGAGGCCCCGCCATTTGAGAAGAGCGGCCGCGTGGGCTTTGCGGAGCATGAAACGATTTGCGGCCGTGCGTAGCATCGCCAGTTCCTCCATTTCAACGGCCGCTAACACCCCTTCACTCTGCCTATCTAATAACAGTTCATAGCGTCCCATTTCATCTTCGCCAATCTGACTCCGTGCGACATCCCACAATGCGTCATCCGGCAAGCGATCCATCGCCGCCAAAGCCAATTGATGCTCGGCCGGGGCATCATACCAACTGGGTGGGCTACCCATCTGAACAGCACGCAGCACCACATCTGGCAGCGATTGCTGTGTTGCTTGCGCCGCCTGCTCTAATCGTGAGTACAACGTTTCAGGTAAGGAAATAGTAATCGTATTCATCAAGCATCCTTCGGAATCTGACCATATTTCAACATAGTTAACATTGTAGCATGAGATTTATGGAAAATGACCAGTGGTGCGTCGCATTAATTGTGGGTCTTTTGGGTTTCGCGCGGTTTCCCTCCCCTAACCCAACACATGAATTCCCAAAGAGCCTTAATTGTTTGCATTCTTACTGAGAACTCTGGAAAAGTATTAGATGACAATAGAGTGATAATGTGAGATACATATAGGATGAAAATTATTAGACTATCTCGAACCGTTATTGGAAACGTTCAACGATAAGCGTGTTGTGGAAAAAGTAGGGCGAGTTG
>CALECP010000206.1 GCA_937949915.1 uncultured Anaerolineae bacterium | reverse complement strand
ACACATTCGCTGATCCGCGCGGCCGTTGAGTAAAGTGTATGCACTACCGCCCGATCCCGGAGCAGCGACAGGCGGCGGTTATAGCGGTCGTTCTCTTCTGGAATGGGTAATTGATCGTAGTACTCTACAATGCGCGGAATCGCTTGCCGCGCCGCATCGAGGTCGATGACCGACTCGGCCGCATTACGCTCCCCGCGCCGTCGTGATATTTGTCGTTGCAGCTTGCCCAGTTGCATGGCGGTGGGCAAATGATCGCGGCCGTCCAAAAAGATCAGATACCCCATCACGGCCGCCATGTATGTTGTCACCGTCGATTTAGATCGGTTTTTCATCAGCCATTCGCGGTATTCCAGCACCACGGCCGTCGAGAGCGCACCGGGCAATAACGGCCATTCGTCCTCCAGCGTCATCTCCGCTTTGCCAAAATGTTGCAGCCAGTCGGCAAACAAGCGCAACCCACTGCGGTAGGTGCGTTCCGTTTTCACGCTATCTGCGCCTGCATCTAGCAAAAAGCTCTCTTCCAGCAGCCAAGCGGCCGTATCGGGGGACGGCCGACCAGAGATCGGCAATTTTGTTTCGCGTCGTGCCATCGTTTTATTGTATCCTATACCATCAGGTAGAGGCGTAACATTTTACATCCCCTCTTCAAAAATCAAGAGAGATTTTGCGTCTTATATTTCACCGTCATCACCCTGACCACAATCAGCTAGTCAACGTGTAATCTTCCTCGACAAAGCCAGTGAAGCCGTAACAATCAGAGTCGCAAAAAGTAGGAGGGCAAACAGGTTGATATTTTCAGCACCTGCGACCGCTTGATTCAGGTTGAGCGCGAGCGGTATGTTCGATGTGGGTGTCGGTGTAGGCGTGTTTGTCGCTGTCGGTATAAGTGTATTCGTTGCTATTGCTGTCGGTGTGTTCGTCGCTGTTGGTACGGGTGTCGCATTTGGGTCTGAACAAATATCTAATTGATCCCAAGCGTTGCTCCCATCGGTGGCGGAGCCAGGTGCTTGCCCCTGTGACCACCATTTTGCATCCCATTCGTACCATTCGTCACTACCATAAGACACCGTATCCCCACTGTTGTAAGTCGCTGTGCTATCCCATCCTGGCGCAGTGCAAGCGGGAAGTGATGGCGTGGCAGTTGCTGGTGGGGTCGGGCTGGGTGTCACGTTCGGGTCTGGCGTTACCGTTATTATCGGCTGTGCATCAGCCTCCGAACATTCGTATACATATTTCCATGTCCTATATGCACTGCCCGGCTCTTGCCCTTTACCGCCCCATTTGTTCTGCCATACAATCCCATTGTGCGAAACAGACGTTCCTGCAAGCCTATAATTTAGATCAACATCCCACGCTTCTGTATCAGAACAAAGCGGGGCGGGTGTGGGTGCAGGCAATCCGGCCGTGTTTTCCAAAACCACATCACTACACGCATAAAACGCTTCATCGCTATCATCCCGTAGCCAAATGTTATAAATAATATGTTGCCCATCTTTGTCGGGCGGTAATGGACACTCTAATGTGTACTCATCACCTTGCAGCAGTGGCTCAGTAACTGTGCAGAACGGCGTTTCCTCTAAATCTGACCAGTTGAGTGGTTGCGAGTGATCGTAGCTATCGTTGGTGATATAAAACTTAAAGTAGGCGGAATCGTGTCGTGCAGTTGCCTTGTAGACAAAGTTGTAATTGCCATTTGCATCCGGTGAGAGAGTCGTGGTCATCCAATCATTGCGTGGCAAGTCGAGCCCTTCATATTTCTCTTTGCTCGCACTGCACAACTCACCATCAGCGACAAGCTCTTGGTCTAAATAGTAGCCGGGCAGTTGGTTGATCTCATACCAGTCGATGAATGCTTGCGAGCCACTGATAGCATGTGCCGCTTGACAAGCGGCCGATGTTGGGTTTTCAGGGTCTTCCAAATAGCAATTGTAGGCACGGGCGGGTGGCATCATCATCGTCCCATGTGCATAGACGCGCTGAAAAGTGACAGCAGTGACGGCGAGTAGGCAGATAAGAGCCAATCCATTAATAACTTTACTCCGTGACATTTTTTTCTCCTGTGTAATGAGTATCGGCCGCAATCTAACTACTATCCTCACAACTTACTGCTTGTGCGAACGCTGACAAGACAGCCGTTGTGACCAGTAGCAGAATAAGTGTGAATGTTAATAAACTCTTTTTCATTTGTTTGTCTCCTCTTTCATTTATGTTGTTGTGATTGAGTAAACAATTAAATGTTTTGAGACCCCCTACACCATCCTTTGCAAAAACAATTAACTAAGTTTGTTCATTGTAGCGAATTTCCTCGATCCGGCAAATAAAGCAGTGACAATCAGAATAGTGAAAAGCCGTAGGGAAAATGTGATTCGGCCGATACTTCCAGCCCTAGCATTGGCTTGATTCAGGTTGGGCGCACACTGTAAAAAACACGTTTTTTCATGGAGGCACCGCATTCTCATGACTCGAATGACGGTACACTATCCCCCCGATTGAGCGACGAATTGTACGGCCGCATCATCCCTTACACACAACACAATCCCTCTCATAGAAAGTCGGCCGCCCCCACGGCCGACTCATCATCTCACTCAAATGCTCCACTGGAAATCAGTTTCTTTCTCTGACCGTTCCCACAATTGCGTCATAACGGTCTTATCATACGCATAAGGTTCAAGCGTACCTTTGCCAACCGGGCCAACCCATTCCATGCGACCCGTAGGGCCGTAAAGCGCCCGTTGTTCCAGCCCATCTTCCGTTGCACACATCACTTCTGGGTATGCGCCCTTTTCGGCCGATTGCACCATAGGAGACATGGCCATAAGCCGGAAAATGATCTTGGTTACTATGCTACCGCTCGTCTCGATTAGTGATGTTTTGGACGACCCCGGATGACAGACATAGACTTCGACACCTTTGTTTGCCACTTTGATGCGGTCTTGCAGTTCATAGGCGAACATCATCTGAGCTAGTTTGCTCTGGCTATAAGCAGGATTGGCACTGTAGTTTTCATCCCAGTTCATGTCGTCAAACTGGATCGTCCTCAGTCCCATCTTGTAACCAAGGCTTGCCACGACCACAATCCGACCTTGCGATTGTTCGATGCGGTCGAAGAGCATCCCACAAAGAACAAAGTGTCCATAATGGTTCGTGCCAAGCTGGCTTTCAAAGCCGTCAACGGTCAGCTTCCTTGTGGGTACTTGCGCGATGGCGGCATTGCAGATGAGCGCGTCGATGTAGGGGACTTTCTCAATTATCTCTGCGGCCGCTTCTTGCACAGAATCCAGCACCGCCAAATCCATGCGAACGAATATCACGGCCGCGTCATTGCCAAATTCCTGTTTCAGGGTAGCGATGGCGGCCGCCGACTTATCGGGATTGCGGTTCATCATCACCACGCTTGCCCCCTTCGACAAGAACATCCGTGATGCTTCAAATCCTACCCCACTGTTCGCACCCGTGATGACATACGTTTTACCTGCCAGAGAGCCAAGTCGCTCCGGTGTCCAGCCTTGTGTCCCAAATTTCTTTTCTGTACTCATTATTCAAACGCCTCGTTTCTAAATATGTAGGGCTTACGCAAGACCTATCGAGCAAAAATACGTAACTGCGTAAATTCTAATGTATTTTCCCCAACTGAAACAACTGTAACTCTCACTGTTGAGTGGCGCTGGGAAGCGGCCGAAACTGACCCCCTCGATGACTTGCAGCATGATGCGACTGTGAAACAGACTGAGAAACTGAATAACTGAAAAACCCTACAATGCCAACCAAGGTTTTTCAGTGTTTTCAAAACTGCACAAACGGACATGCGTGCTTTCACGTATTTTTTCGCTGTTTCGTCAAATTTGGCGAGAATATGACGCGGGCATGACCGAGAATCCGCAAATTGTTTTTGCAGAGATGCGTTTTGAGGTCATATATCCTGACAGAACGTTTGAGCATTGTGCAAAATTCAGAACATTGAAAAACCCTGCGAAATTTGCGCCGCCGTTTTAACATAGAGGATTCTGATGTTATAGTCCGTCGATACTAAAGATAGTCAGAGTCATATTCGCGGAATTATACGTGCATGTTCAAGGAGATTCTTATGAGATATTCAAAGATAATTTTTTTCCTAATCGCTGCTTTGATTGCATCTGTTGGTTGCTCTAGAAAAAGCCCACAATTAAAAGCTATTCTTTCAGAATCCGAAGCAATCAATGATTCTGTAACAATGGGTGAAATTGTGCATATTTTTGAAAAAGATGGCGGCCGTACACTTGGCAAACAATCATCAGCTATATTAACAACTGACTACAATCCAACAAAAAACAACTCTATAGAAGATTTGTTCAACGAATTAGAGATGCTTTTATTGAATAATGATTGGGAACTATCTGCACGACTAAAAGAAGATGGAACCAGTTTGCTTTTCAAAAAAAGTATTGGTGATGAAATTTTTGAAGGGACATTAGCTATAGATACAGGTGATACCCAAAATAATGTCGTCTATATACGCTTACAAAGCCAATCGTTTGAGTAAAAAAGAAAAAGAGAGGGAAGTATGTCCAAGAAATTTATGCCTACGAAACTTGCAAGTCCGAGTTGCACTCGCCAAACACGACTCACCTATCCAAGAAGGATAATCATTTTTACTCTTGTATTTCTCTCTTGCATTATTCAATTTTCTTTAAGTGAGTCTACTGTAAAAAGGTGAGGCGAACCTAGTATAATTATGGAGGAGAAATCAACTCATGTTTGTACCAAATCAAAGCCATCTGCAAAAGCCATTGTTCAGCACCATGAACATGTTA
>CALECP010000205.1 GCA_937949915.1 uncultured Anaerolineae bacterium | reverse complement strand
ATGTCCATGCAATAGCACCTGTTTTGGCGACTGATCAAACACGGCCGCCACATCTTCCTGACGCGCCAAAGCAGCTATAAATTCGTCAAACGTCACCGTTGCGGCCGCCACTAATTCGACACGCGGATCGTCTGGCAACAGTGCAAAATAATCATCTCGCAGCGCACTCGCATCGCTTGGCTCGATCACCACAATCGGTATATTTTGCTCGGCAAAAGGCGCGAGTTTGGTCAATGTATCTCGTGCGTACCCTCGCGCCATAGCAACCAACCCTTTGCTCAGTGCGGGACGGCCGACATCCTCATGCCCCGGCAACACAACCGAATACCCCAGCACCTCCAGCACCTCCGTCGCCGCGATTAAGGGGGCAGGCGTGTTAAACGTGTTGTACACATCATTGACCAAGCACACCACCCCTTTGTAAGCCAGTTGCGCGGGGCGCGGAGTATGCGTGGCAAACCAGCGCGTAAACGATTGGGGAGCGAATTGCAGTTCGCGTTTGTGGGCGATACCCAGCCGCTTTTCGAGCAAGCCGCGCACGACACCGTTTTTGAGCGACAGATTGGCGAGGGGCGCAAACGTGCTGGCCAGCTTGCTCAAAGGGGCGATCCGGCCGAAAAATCGCGCCCGTAACGGAATGCCATGCGCTTCATAATAATGCGCCAAAAACTCAATCTTGATCTTCGCCATGTCCACCGATGACGGGCATTCTCCCTTACACGCCTTGCACGAAATGCACAGGTCAAGCGCGTCGTATAGCCGTTGGCTGGTCAGTTCGGCATGGGGCAATGTGCCAGACATGGCGGCGCGGAGCAGGTTGGCACGGCCGCGGGTGCTGTGTTCCTCCTCCTGCGTCACCTGGAAGCTGGGACACATCGTACCAGTTGTCCGTTTGCGACACACCCCCGCCCCGTTGCACATTTCAATGGCACGCGCAAATCCCATATCGTCGCTAAAATCGAGATGCTCGTGCAACGGAATGACGCTGTAGCTCTCGCCATAACGCAAATTTTCAGTCATTGCCCCCGCCTCTACCACGTTGCCCGGATTAAAGATATTGTGCGGGTCAAAAATCGTTTTCACCTGTTGATAGAGCGCGTATAAATCTTTGCCGAAGAATTTCTCGTTGAGCCAGCTTCGCGCGCGGCCGTCCCCGTGTTCGCTCGAAAATGCGCCGCCATATTCACCGAGCAAATCGACCGCAAATTCAGTGATGATGGGCAGCTTGGCGATGTCGGTAGCGATTTTGCTATTGATGAGCGGCCGGATGTGCAGACACCCCGCGCTCACATGGGCATAGTACGCCATCTCTGTCCCCAAGCTGTGACAAAACTCCTCAATTTTTAGCACATACTCCGTCAGATGTTCGACAGGCACGGCCGAATCTTCGATAAACGCCACCGGCTTGTAATCGCCCTTGATGCTCATCAGCAAGCCCAGCCCCACCTTACGTACCGTCCACACATCTTCCTGCGCCTGCTGGCTCATCGCTCGCGTCATCGCGCTAAATTTGACCCCGTGCTTGTGTAAATGATCGCGTAAATGATCGATCTTCATCTCTAATTCACGTGCGTTTTCCCCATAAAATTCGGTGATAAGCAAACAGTTTGGCTCGCCCTCCACAAAACCGCGCATCAACCGCGCATACGCTGGCACTTCCCGCGCCATCGACAGCCCCAAATGGTCGAGCAGTTCGATGGCAGACGGCGCACAGTCGAGCATAATGGGAACAGCATCGAGTGCCGCTTTTAGCTCGGCAAAATGGACGGCCGCAATCGCGCTGTGCGTGGGCAATGGCACGATGTTGAGCGTGATCTCCGTCATCATCGCCAGTGTGCCTTCCGCGCCACAAATCAGTTTGGCAAGGTTAAAAGTAGGATCGTTGGGATACTGGAATGACACCCCTTCGTTGTTGATGAAGCGATCCAGATTGTAGCCACCGCATCTACGCCAGTGGCGGGGTGTGCCTGCTTGAATAATGGCGCGGTTGTGGTCGTTGTAGGTGAGATCACTGATAGCGCGATAAATATCAGCCTCAAACCCCGTGCGCGTATGATATTGCATCAATTGACGGGTGTTTTTAGGGCTAAAGTTTACATACGTGCCGTCGCTCAAAATACCCTTGAGCGCGATGACATGATCGGCCGTCATGCCATACAAAATCGAGTGTGATCCAGTCGAGTTGTTGCTGACAATGCCGCCCATCGTGGCGCGGCTGCTGCTGGCCGGGTCAGGCCCAAATTTATACCCGTACTGTGCCAAATATAGGTTCAATTCGTCTAGCACAATACCGGGTTGCACACGCACCCATTGTTCTTCTGTGTTGATTTCTAGCACTTGGTTGAGGTGGCGCGAATGGTCGATCACAAGCGCTTCGTTGACGCATTGCCCTGCCAAACTGCTGCCGCCGCCACGTGGCAGCACGGCGACGTTATATTTGGCAGCCAGTTCGACGGCCGCGTGGACATCTTCGGCCGTGCGGGGAATCAATACGCCATGCGGCATCATCTGGTACAGGCTGGCATCGGTGCTGTACAGCACGCGGCTATATTCGTCTATCCGCAGATCGCCAGTGACGTGGGTGCTGAGTTCGTGGAGGAAAACAGGGGTGTTATTTGTAGGCATATTTGTCGTCTTTTCGGCCGTTCTCTAGTAATATGACGAAAGCACGATGATATGTCAATTTTCCCTCATTTTATCTGACTGGAGCGTACAAAATGCCAAAGAAAGTTGTTGTTACAGCGGCCGTTACAGGCGCGAGTTTTACACCTACCATGTCCCCTTACATTCCATACAAGCCTGAGCATCTGATCGCTGATTCGATTGCGGCCGCACAGGCAGGCGCGGCGATTATTCACATCCACGGCCGAGACGCGCATGATGGACGGCCGACTTCCGATCCGGCCGTTTTCCGTGAATACGCGGCCGGAATCCGTGCCGAAACAGACGCGATTATTAACATGACGACCGGGGGCGCAACGGGGCAAACAATAGAAGAACGACTCAACGTCATCCGCATCTGTCAGCCCGAATTATGCTCGTGCAATCTTGGCACCATGAATTATGGCGGCTTTCCAATGATTCCAAAATACGCTGGCAAATGGCAGTTCGATTGGGAAGAAGCGTTCCTCGAATCGACACGCACAGAGCCATTTGCCAGCAGCTTTGCCGACATCGAATATATGCTCAAATTTCTGCAAAACGAAACCGGAACGCGCATGGAATTTGAGGCGTATGACATGGGGCATCTGTACACACTGGCGTACTACAAACAGATCGGGCTGGTGCAGTCGCCCATCGTGGTGCAAATGGTGATCAACACGCTGGGCGGCATCGGCCCAGACGTAGACAATGTGGTGACGATGGTACGCACAGCGCAGCGTTTGCTGGGCGACGATGCAGAGATTTCTGTGTTGGGGGGCGGCCGTTATCAGTTCAATTTGGTGACAGTCGGCGCATTGATGGGAACGAATTTGCGGGTTGGAATGGAGGACAATCTGTATATCGGCAAAGGGCAACTGGCACAATCAAACGCGGAATATGTGGAGAAGGTGAAGCGCATTTTGGGCGAGTTTTCGCTTGAATTGGCAACCCCGGCCGAGACACGCGCCCGTTATGGGCTAAAGGGCGGCGACAACGTTAAATTTTAGGTAATACGAGCGTTTTACTCGTTACCGCTCCGGTTGAAACCGGCTGCTACGCCGACTGAAACCCGTTTGAAACGGGTTTTTCGCAGCGACGCAAGTCGCACTGACAGCCCGTGTGTTTCAACACCGGGCGAGACCGGTGCAACAAATCGCCGATGATGTGCAGGTTTGACCGATTTTCGCCTTAGCTTGATACCAATGGGACATGGCGCGCCATGTCCCTACGACGAATCGGACGGCGCGGTGTTGACCATCCACATCGAGAAATTTTCTAAAAACAGGGTGAGGGTGGGCAATAGCTCGGCCGGAATGTCATATTTTTCTGGCGTAGACAAAACGGTCAGAAAACAGTCGAGCCATACTTGCCGTGCGGCCGGGTCGATGGCAAATGGCATGTGTCGGCCGCGCATCATCGGGCTACCATATTTTTGATGGTAGAGCGGTGGGCCGCCGAACAAGCCGATGAAGAAGTCGGCCGATTTTTGGCTCGCTTTCTCTATGTTCGGCGGAAACATATCTTGAATAGCTGACTGTGCCAGCAGCGCATAAAAGTCACGCAAAAGCTGGCGAATGTTTGCTTCGCCCATCGCGCCATACAGCGCACGGCTGGGCGGGGGAATCATGTTCGGCCGGATAGGCGGCACATACGGTTGGTTATTCATCACTGCCATTATAGAGTAGTTATGCGCGTTGGAGGAGCAATTGCGCGGCCGTATTGTGCCGTTCGATCAGCATCGGCAGGTCGATGTGCAGGGGACGGCCGTTCTCCACCAATTGCTTGCCGTTGACAAACACGAAATCGACATCAACTGCATGACAAAAGACGAGCGCGGCCACCGGATCATGCACCCGGCCGCCAGCGAACCCGATTTGATTGAGATCAAACGCGATAATGTCGGCCGCATACCCGGCCGCCAGCACACCGATGTCGTCCCGCCCCAGCACCCGTGCGCCCCCCAGCGTCGCCAGTTCGAGTGCGCCCCGTGCCGTCATCGCGGCCGGATCGCCTAGCACCCGTTGCAGCAGCATCGCTTGGCGCACTTCGTTCATCATATGGCTGCTGTCGTTGCTCGCGCTGCCATCCACTCCCAAGCCGACTGGCACACCGGCCGCGACCATGTTTTTGACTGGCGCAATGCCACTCGCCAGCCGCATGTTGCTCGTCGGGCAATGCGCCACACCGGTACACGTGTGCGCGAACAGGCTAATGTCTGCCTCACTCAAATGGACACAATGGGCGTGCCACACATCGTCGCCCACCCATTCGACATGCTGGGCGTAGTCGCTCGGCCGGTAGCCAAATTGCGCCATGCAAAACGCCTCCTCGTCTTGTGTTTCGGCGAGATGTGTATGTAAATGGACGTTCATTTCATCGCCAAACGACCGCGCTAGCCGCGCACTTTCGCGCATCAGGTTTTGTGTCACAGAAAAGGGGCTGCACGGCGCGATCACCACGCGCCGCATCGCGTACCGGCCGGGATCATGATACGCCTCCACCAATCGCTGGCTGTCTCGCAAAATGGCTGGCTCTTGCTCCACGACGCGATCTGGGGGCAAACCACCGTCGCTTTCGCCCAAGCTCATGCTGCCGCGTGCGCCATGAAAGCGTGAGCCAATCGTCTCGGCCGCGGCAAATTGATCGTCGAGGCGGCTGCCATTTGGCCACAAATAATGGTGATCGCTGCTCGTCGTGCAGCCGCTCAACAGGAGTTCAGTCAGAGCCAGTTGGGTGCTGACGAAAATATCGTCTGGCGTGAGTTCTGCCCAGATCGGGTACAGTGTTTTTAGCCAGTCGAACAACACAGCGTCTTGCGCGGCCGGAATGGCGCGGGTCAATGTTTGGTAAAAATGGTGGTGCGTATTGACGAAACCGGGCAGGATAATTTTGCCGTGCGCGTTGATGATGGTGTCGGCCGTGTCGCGCAGGTGTGGGGGCAGATCGGCCGTTGCGCCCACCCACACAATCGCATTATCGACAAAATAGATCGCGCCATCACGAATTTCGCGCCGATCTGCATCCATCGTGACAACCATTTCAGCATGTTCAATCAACGTAGGCATAAAAATCCCCTGTAGAGACGCAACATTTTGCGTCTCTACGCGGTTACTTCAAATGATGATTTGAGTGCGGCCGACGAATCGCCCCCCACCCACAAATCAAACTGTCCCGGCTCAACCAAATACGTGCCATCAATGCCCGTAAAGCCCAACGACTGTACCGGCACTTCAAACTGGATCGTCTCGCTTGCGCCCGGTGCCAGTGACACCGTTTGGAAGCCCTTGAGTTCCCGCACCGGCCGCGTCACTTCGCCCACCAAGTCACGTACATACAGTTGAGCGATCTCATCGCCAGCCACATCGCCCGTGTTCGTAATGGTGACACGCACCGTCAACGTCTCGTTGAGGCTAGGGCGAGCATTTTCGATCACCAGTTCGCTATACGAAAACTGCGTGTAACTCAAACCATAACCAAACGGATATTGTGGCGCATTCGATTCATCCTGATAGTTCGAGTAATGCACTTTGTTGAACTGATATGTGCCATCACCATCGCTCGGCCGACCCGTGTTTTTATAATTGTAGTAAATTGGAATCTGCCCCACCGAACGCGGCCACGAAACAGGCAGCTTGCCGCTTGGGGTTGCGTTGCCAAACAGCAGATCAGCCACAGCACGACCGGTACGAATGCCACCATGCCACGCCATCAAAATCGCTGGCACATTATCATCCATCCACGGAATCGTGATCGGACGGCCGCCCATCAGCACCACCACCACAGGCGTACCAGTCGCATGAACCGCCTCCAGCAACAACTGCTGGTGTCCGGGCAAGCTGATGTCGGCACGGCAATGTGCCTCACCACTCATAAATTCGCCCTCACCCAACACCAAAATAGCGACATCCGCCTCGGCCGCAATCGTTGCGGCCGCTACCACATTTTCGCTGTCCTCGTACAAATGGCAGCCCTCTGCCAACGCGATTTCCGCATCCGGCACAACTTGCCTCAAGCCATCGAGTACACTTTCTGTGTCTCCATCCTCGCCAATGCGGAACCACGTCCCCAAAATTTCATGGTGATCATTGGCCAAGGGGCCGATCAACGCGATTTTGGTCGTCGTTTTTGCCAATGGCAACACACCCTCATTTTTGAGCAGTACCATCGACTTGCGCGTCATTTCTAGGGCTGTTTCGCGGTACGCGGGTGTCAGGAAAATGTCACTGTGATCGCGCTCGACGGTGTAGGGGTCTTCAAACAAACCGAGCATAAATTTGATACGCAAAATGCGCCGCACCGCGTCGTCTACATATTCAACAGGCACTTCACCATTCGCAATTTGGTCAGCCAAATAATCTTCATACGCATCAGTCGTCATGTCCATATCGACACCGGCATGAATAGCGCGAAGACCGGCATGACGATTGTCGGCCGCAAAGCCATGAGGCACTAATTCACCAATCGCATTCCAATCGCTGAGAACGATCCCATTGAACCCCATCTCGTCGCGCAAAATAGTGCGGAGCAAACGACGGTTGCCCGTTGCTGGCACACCATTGAGATCATTGAAGGCCGACATAATCGTGCCAGCCCCTTCATCAAATGTCGCCTGAAACGGTGGCAGCACCATGTCGCGCAATGTCTGCTCCGAAATATCGACTGAATTGTAATCTTTGCCCGCCTCAGAGAAGCCATACGCAGCAAAATGTTTGGGACAAGACACCACTTTTTTGCCACTGGCATGACTGTCTGACTGGAAGCCACGCACCCGCGCCCGGCCGATTTCTGATCCCAAGAACGGGTCTTCGCCCGACCCTTCCGCGATGCGCCCCCAACGCGGCTCACGGCATGTATCGACCATCGGCGCAAAAATCCAGTGTGTGCCATCGGCCGCCGCTTCTTCCGACGCAATTCGGGCAGACTCTTCTATTAAGTCCATATCCCACGAACACGCTTCTGCCAACGGAATGGGGAAAATGGTACGGTAGCCGTGAATGACATCATTACCAAACAAAAGCGGGATACCAAGACGCGACTCTTCGACGGCCGCTTTTTGCAGCACATTGAGGTCGGCCGCGCCATACATCGTCAGCACAGAGCCAGCCCGTCCTTCCCGGATGCGACTGAGATCAATCGTCGGTGTCACTTCCTTGCCCAAAAATAGTTGGCTCATCTGCCCAATTTTTTCATCAAGCGTCATTTGTGCCATCAGGTCAGTGACACGTTTTTCAATAGCAGGATCAAGTTGGTTAAAGTTGATGTGAGACATAGTGAAATCGTTTTCTTGTTTATCTGTCATTAAGCACGATCTGGATCGATTCTCCGGTTGGATCGAGCGTGATTTGTTCTGTTTTTTCCCGGCCGTCGGCCGTTGTCACCGTTACCAGATACTGACCAGCAAAGGCACGAGTGAGATAATAACCTTGATCGTCTGTACTGCCTACCTCATCCGTCCACCATTGATCAAAAACGAGATCAATGTAAGCATCTCCAGCCGGTTTTAGCGTCCAGTCTGACCGAAAAAGGGGCGCATTATTGAGCCAATGCGTGTCGTCATAAAAATCCCACATCACAAAGCTATCTACGGCCGGATGACTGTACACAATCGTCAGAAAGTCGCGCATATAGTCGGCCGCCAACTGCTCATCCCACACCGCCATATCAAATTCTGTGATCCGAAGTGGAATGCCATACACCGCAAATTGATCGAGAATCGCATACACCCGCTCCGGCCCCGCCAACGGATAAAACATGTGCGCCTGCATCCCCACCCCATCGACCCGCACATCGGCCGCCACCAATTGCTCAATAATTTGCTGGTAGCCTACTTGACTCGACACCATCAAACCGCCCACACTGAGAATGCTAAAATCGTTGATGTAATGCTTTTTGTCTGGCGCGGTCGCATTGGCTAGTGCAAACCAGTCAGCATATTGCTCTTTGCCTGTCGGGTAGCGGGGGTCTAGGCTAAAAATAGCAGGCAACACGTCAGTGTCGCGCCCTTCGTTCAAAATGTCCCAGCTAGCGATGGGAGCGAGACGCGGATCGGTCAACATTTCCGTGATCCGGCCGTCTACACGGCCGCTGTTGTACGCCACATCCGTCTGGTTCTGCCGCATATCATCTGGCAAGTGCGCCCAATTGCCCCAAATCACATTATGCCCATGCACCGTCATATCGTGATCGACCAGCCAATTGATCGCGTCGGCCGTCTCATCCCGATTCCACCAACCGCTATTCAGCTCCCAATTTGTCCATTTGAGCGCATTTTCAGGAACAGCCATGTTAAAGGTACGGCCGCGCCCCGTCACATCGAGCAATTTTTGACGATAGACGGCCGCATTTTCCCAATCCCCGTTGATCTCACGCACCTTGACGGCCGTCCCCCACTCAAACGCATGGCGCTGCATCTGTACAGCCACGGCCGCACCCGCCACAGCCGCGCCATCTGGATCGACGACAGCGATAGCAAGATCACCCATGCGATGCTCGGCAATTCGTGCGGCCGCATCTGTGCGCCAATCGGCCGTCAGGTCACGGCCGTCATACGTGCTGATGTCGTCAATCGGTAACGCCGTCACCGTGTAGGTGTCGCCATAATTAATGGCCGCAATGCCGCCGATCTGGAGCGTCTGCAATTGTGCGCCAAACTGAAACGAGAGATGGGCAAAGGCCGCTTCGTTATCCTCTTCTACGGTAAACGGCAAAAAGTGCTGCTGCCATTCTGCTCCCGGCTCGGCCGACCAGTGCAGCGATTTTTGCCAGGTCTCTTTTTCCTCAAATGCCACGCTGACCATACCGGTGCCAACTTGCGCCGCTTTGCTGCGCGTCCAAAAAGTGAGCAGCACCGTATCACCAGCCTGTACCGGCCGTTGCGTATTGACCCACATCCCTTCTGACCACAAAAATTGAGGCATCTCGGCAATCTCGATCTCGACGGCCTGCGTAAACGGCATATTATCGGCCGCGATCATTTGCTGATTGGTCACATCAATTGTCAAGTGTGCCATCAATTCGCTCTCGTCGTGGAAAAACAGCCATTCTCCCCCCGTAATGGCAAAGCGATCCGCCAACTGTTGGCGCACCCACCTGTGGTATGCGTCGCCCCGTTCGGCCGACCACCAATTGAACATACTAAGCGATAAGGTTGCTAACAAAAGACAAATCAGGAGCGACAGAATAGCATTTTTTCTCACAAAGGGGAGTGTACCGGGGAAC
>CALECP010000204.1 GCA_937949915.1 uncultured Anaerolineae bacterium | reverse complement strand
GCCGCGACAGCGACACAAATATCTGTGCCTTTAGCCAACCATACCGCAACCCCTATTTTGGGTCAGTCAAACCATACTGCAACTCCACGACCCACTGATACACCGACACCAACTGCAACAAGCACAGCAACGCCTTCGCCTACTGAGACTCCCATCCCGGCCGCAACAAACACACCAACGCCTTTGCCTACTGAGACTCCCATTCCGGCCGCAACAAACACGCCAACACCTTCGCCGACTGAGACTCCCGTTCCGGCCGCAACAAACACAGCAACGCCTTCGCCTACTGAGACTCCCATCCCAGCCGCAACAAACACGCCAACACCTTCGCCGACTGAGACTCCCGTTCCGGCCGCAACAAACACGGCAACACCTTTGCCCACTGAGACTCTCGTTCCGGCCGCAACAAACACGCCAATACCTTCGCCGACTGAGACTCCCGTTCCAGACCCCACAAACGCAAATTTGCAAATAGTAAGTGGGCTGATGAACCCTATACAAATCAGTATTGATCCTTCAAATACGCTGGTCTCTAACGATACTTCTTCTGAAATAGATGAAATCAAATCGGAAGAAGGTATAACGCCTGTAGACCCCACGGCCGTACAGTTCACCCAAATCGAAACGAAATCCACTGACCTCTTGTGGACAACAATCACGCTCATGTTCGTTTTGATAACGGCTTATGGTGTGCGTATCTCAAAAAGATAGAGCCAGAGATTTGAGCTAGAGAAAAGATAAGGATCAACTATGTGGTTTGATCCTTTTTGGGTTTGCAGACCATCCCTAAAAAAGGATTCATCGATCTGCTCACGGTAGGTCAGCCAGTCAGCACTACTCACGCAAATTTACAAAGACGCATAAACTCTTTCCTTTGTGTCTTTGCGTGAACCTACCTTGTTAGTCGTTACCAGCGTAGCAACAAAAACAAAAGTGGTTACACTCCCACTATGGGATTTGCCGAATTTACGATAGAAAATCCGATCAAATCAGATCGCTTCAGCCCCAGACGATGGGTATTGTCACACGTTGGTCATCACAAATTATTGATCGTGATCCTGTTTATCGGCGCGTTTGGCAATGCTGCGTTAGCGGCCGTCATTCCTGTGTATGTCGGCCGTGCCTTCGACGCAGCCGCGCCTGCTGTCAAAGACATGGGTCTGATCGGTATTTACGCGCTCATCATCATCCTTTCGCAAGCCACCCGCTCTGTCTTGCAGTTCGGCCGCAACTTTTCGGCCAACGTACTGGGCGAACGAGTGGAACGCGATGCGCGTGAAGAGCTATACACCAGCTTGCTCGGCAAAAGCATGGCATTTCATGCACGACAGCCAGTGGGTGACACCATGGCCCGCGCCACCAACGACGTGCGCGAACTCAATTTGATGATGTCGCCCGGTGTCAACCTCGTCGTCGGCTCGATCAACTTTATGCTGATGCCGCTCGTCGTTGCCCCTACCTATCATCCCCAACTGATTCTCGCCCCCGCTTTTTATATTTTGCTTTACTTTTTAGCCGTTTTCCGCTTTCTCAAAACGCTTGCGCCCATCGCAGACAATGTACGCCAATCCTTCGGTGATCTCAATAGTCGGCTGGCTGAAGCGATAGACGGCATCGAAACAGTCAAAGGGTCAGCGCAGGAAGATCAGGAAGTCGGCCGCTTCATCAAAAAGGCGACCGTCTACCAAGATGCCGTTGTCGAACAGGGGCGCGTCGAAGCACGGTATTTGCCTCTGCTGCTACTCGGATTGACGTATGCTATCGCGTTCGCTCACGCCATGATTTTGTACCAAAACCCCGAAATCGAATTTTCAGTCGGGCAAGTGATCGGCTACGTTTCGTTGATGACGCTGTTCGGCTTTCCGACGTTTATCTCGGTGTTTGCGTATGCTGCCATTGCGCGGGGCATGGCGGGGGCGCGGCGCATTTTAACCACGATCAACACGACGACAGAGCTAGACCAAAACGAAACGGGCTACGAGCAACCGATCACGGGGGACATCGTTTTTGATGGTGTTTATGCGGGATATACGGCCGATACAAACGTGTTGCACGATGTCTCATTTACGATAACGGCCGGGCAGACAGTCGCTATCGTCGGGCAAACGGGTGCAGGCAAAAGCACACTCGCCAAGCTGCTCAACCGCACGTGGGACGTACATACGGGCAGCATCACAATTGACGGCCGAGATGTACGAGAATGGAATCTAGCCGCGTTACGTCAGCAAATTTCGATTATCGAGCAAGATATTTTCCTGTTCTCTCGTTCTATTGCAGACAATATCGCGTTTGGCAATCCGGCCGCCACCCGCCAGCAAGTGATCGAAGCGGCCGCGGCCGCCCAAGCGCACGACTTTATCCTCGGATTTGTCGATGGCTATGACACAGTGATCGGAGAGCGCGGTGTCACGCTATCCGGTGGGCAACGGCAGCGTATCGCGCTCGCCCGTGCCTTTCTCACCCAGCCGCGCATTCTTATTTTAGATGACTCGACAAGCGCGGTAGACAGCGCGACCGAGGACAAAATTCAGCAAGCGATTACGCAAGCGGCCGAACGGCAAACCACCATACTGATCACCCATCGCCTGAGCCAAATCCGCTGGGCAGACCAAGTGATCTTGCTCCGCAAAGGGCGGGTCGTGGCAACGGGCAACCATGATACACTGATGGAAAATTACCCAGCGTACCGACGCATCTTTGAGCAATATGATAGCTAAAACACCGATTTCTCTTCTCACAATTGGCGGCTCAGACAGTGGCGGCGCGGCCGGAATCCAAGCTGACCTGAAAACGTGGACAGCACTGCGCTGTCATGGCATGAGTGCGCTGACAGTAGTAACGGCGCAAAACAGCGTCCACGTCACAGATGCGGTCTGGATGACGGCCGACTTGCTCACCGCACAGATCACGGCCGTTCTCACCGACTACCAGCCCCGCGCCATCAAAACGGGGATGCTCGGCCGCACAGACCTGATCAGCGCGATTGCCCCGCACCTGCAAAACACAATCGCCGTCATCGATCCTGTCTTGGTCGATCAGCATGGTGGTGCGTTGTTCGATCCGGCCGTGACGGCCGCCTATCGCACCCACCTGTTCCCCGTCGCCACCGTCATCACACCCAACTGGCAGGAAGCGGCCTTGCTGGCAGAGCGCCCGATCACAGATATAGCGTCGCTAGAAACGGCCGCGCACACCCTGCACGCACACGGCGCGGCGGCCGTTCTCATCACCGGCTTTCCCAATGGCGATCACATGCTCGATCTACTGGTCGATGACACAGGCAGTCATCATTTACCACACCCCTACATCACCACCGAAAACACACACGGCAGTGGCGACACCTTTTCGGCCGCGCTGACGGCATGGCTGGCAAAACGCACACCCCGCCACCGCGCCATCCTCCACGCCCAACAGTTCACCGAATTTGCGCTCAGACGTGCGGCCGCGTGGCAGTTAGGCGCAGGTCATGGCCCCGTCAGACATTTTTAACCCTACCAACATGGATAGATAGCGATAGCTGGCAAACAAAATAATGGCAAATTGCCGATATACGTGACAATACCACTCTATTTTCACTACAATAGAGTGTATGAACGAAGATGATGACATCCGCGAGATTTTTCGCCGTGCTTTTGAACAGCAACGTGGCGAGACGCAAACACCTCGACAACAGACACAATCACAACCGCCGAACACCCCGCCCCGGCCGCCCCGCCCCCGTGCGCCGCAGCTGCCCAGCAATTGGTGGCGCAATCGCTGGCTGTGGGTGGCTGGTATTTTTCTCACGCTTATTTTCAGCTTTAGCTGGATCATTCGCACCTATACCGACTGGCTCTGGTTTCGCAATGTCGGGTATGACGCGCTATGGCTGACCGAATGGGGCGCACAATTGATCACGTTTGCCGCCTTCTTTGCGTTTGCGCTCATCTTCCTATTGCTCAATGCGCGCTTTGCCTCGAAAGGGGCGGTGGCGACGAGCGATGGTTTTCAGCCCGCTAATTTTGCGGGGTTCAAGTGGTTGTTGCGTTTCGGCAGCGCGTTTTTGGCGTTTGGGTTTGCTGGTACGGCCGCCTCCCAGTCAAATAATTTATTGCGCTATCTGTATCGCGTGGGGACAAGCACGGCCGATCCCATCTTCAACAAGCCGCATTCCTTTTACTTTTTCGAGCTACCCGTCTATCAATTTTTCCGCGCATGGTCGCTCCCCTTGCTCTTTATCGCTGCGTTAGGCGTAGTCGGCATCTATGTGCTGCACAACATCGAACCGTTACGCCAGGGGCAATGGCGGCCGCAAAACATCAACCCACTCCGTCGTCATCTTTCTATTTTGGGTGGGTTTGCCGCGCTGCTAGTCGCGGCCGGGCATTGGTTGTCGCGCTATAGCTTGCTGTATGGTCAAAATGGGTTTGTCACTGGTGTCGGCTACACAGACTTTAATGTAACGGCACGTGTTCAACTGATCTTGGCGGTGGTGATGGGGCTAATCGCACTCATGCTGTTTGCCAACATTCGCCGTTTGTTGCTCCGGCCGATCATCTTTCTCGTCGGTGCTTGGTTTCTCATCACCCTTGTCGGAGCAGGTATCATTCCAGCCATCTACCAACAATATGTGGTTGAACCGAACGAATTGAGCCGCGAAGAACGCTTTATTCAATACAACATCGACTCTACCCGCCTCGCGTTTGGCCTCGACCAAATCGAAGCGCGTGACTTTGGGGATGTCAATCAGTTAACAGCCCAAGATTTGGAAGAAAACGAAGCATCGCTCAAAAATATCCGCCTGTGGGATTATCGGGTGCTGCCGAAAAATTATCAGCGCCTGCAATCATTGCGCGACTACTATCAGTTTGGCGACATCGACATCGACCGCTATGACATAAATGGAGAGACGCGCCAAGTGATGCTGGGCGCACGGGAAATCAATGAGCAATTGTTGCCCAATGATTCTTGGATCAATCGCAAACTAGAGTATACGCATGGGTATGGCATTGTGATGAACCCGGTAGATCGCTTCTCGGTAGACGGGCAGCCGGAATTTTGGGTGAGCGATATTCCCGTACTCAGCGAGTATCCAGAATTTGAACTGACGAAACCGCAAATCTACTATGGCGAACGGATGGACAGCATTGTGTATGCGGGTAGCCAGCGCGAAGAGATCGACTATTTGGGTGGAAGTGGCGATGTACTGCGTAGCCGCTACGAGGGTGAAGGCGGTGTTCGTGCCAATAATATCTTGCGCCGTTTGGCGATGGCGGTGCGTTTTGGCGACATTAATTTGCTGTTGAGCAGTGATATTACGCCAGAGACGCGCATTATGTACTATCGGCCGATTCAAGAGCGCATTGACATGATCACGCCGTTCCTGACGATTGACCGCGATCCGTATTTGGTGGTCGATAACGGCCGTCTCGTCTGGATTGTCGATGCGTACACCACCAGCAATCTATATCCATACAGCGAACCCACAAATGGCGGTGTGAACTATATTCGCAATGTCGCCAAAATTACGGTGGATGCGTATGATGGCACAGTCAACTACTACCGTACCGATGCTAACGACCCGATTGTAGACACGTATGCGCGTATTTTCCCCAATTTGTTCAAGCCGATGAGCGCGATGCCGACCGGATTGCAAGCCCATCTCCGCTATCCAGAAACGCTGTTCTTGCTGCAAAGCCAAAAGTATCTGAAATACCACATGGACGATACAAATGCCTTTTATAGTCAGGGCGATTTGTGGGAGATTCCGAGCGAAAAAATGTCTGGCAACAGCACGCAACAAATGGAGCCATACTATGTGATGTTCCGTTTGCCCGGTGAAGAAGAGACGGAGTATTTGTTGATTCAGCCTTATACCCCGGCCGGACGGCCGAACATGGTCGCCTGGATCGCAGCCCGGAATGACGCGCCCCATCGTGGTGAGTTGATCGTGTATGAATGGTCAGATCAATCGGTGTTTGGCCCAGAAAACATCGAAGCCCGGATCGACCAAGACCCGGAAATATCGGGGCAATTGTCGCTCTGGGATCAGAGCGGATCAAATGTGATTCGTGGTAATTTGATCGTCGTGCCGATCAACAACAGTTTCCTCTATGTCGAGCCGCTTTATTTGGAAGCCTCGGCCGGAGACACCGCCCTACCCGAATTGAAGCGCGTTATCGTTGCCAGTGGCACCGATCTCGTCATGCGAAACACGCTTGCCGAAGCGCTCGCAGCCCTACTAGGCGCACCGGTTGAAGATATAGCAGACGGTATTGATGTCCCGCTCCCCGTACTAGATGGCGATACATCGGTCAACGGCTTGATCGTGTCGGCCAATCGCTACTTTGAAGCCGCACAGGAAGCGCAACGCAACGGCGACTGGACGGTGTATGGTGAACAACTTGCCTTGCTAGAGCAAGTTTTGAAACAGCTATCAGAATCGGCACAACCGTAACCACATCCCCTGTAGAGACGCAAAATCTTGCGTCTTTCTTTGATTTAAGGAGGCACAAAATGTTGTGCCTCTTTTTAATTTAGGGAAGGCAAAAGTTTGATTAAGGATGCATTCCAACCATTATTTGAAGCCAGAACGCTATTATATTGCAAAATAGCTTAGTTGAAACTATACTAATTTCATGGATTTTGTAGATCGCATCGAAGAATTGGCTTTTCTCAACCAGCTTGTGACCCGCCTCGAACAGCAAGGACGGCCGCAATTGGTGCTGATGTATGGGCGACGGCGGGTTGGCAAGACCGCATTGCTCAATCATTGGGTGCGCCAAGCAGGTGTTACGTGGACGTATTGGGTGGCAGACAAAGAACCGGCCGATTTGCAACGCCGGAGCTTGTTGGCAACGGTGATGGGGTTTCAGGAAGCGAACGCACCACACTTTCAAAGTTGGCCGGAATTATGGCGATGGTTAGCCCCACAGTTGGCGGCCCGTTCTCAGCCGCATATTCTCATTTTGGATGAATTATCGTATGCGGCCGATGCGGATAGCGGTATCTTGTCTGCCCTGCAACATGCGTGGGATCAACATTTGCAACAGGCAAACATCATCATTGTGCTATGCGGCTCGCATGTGAACACGATGGAAGCGTTGCTGGCGCATCAATCACCGTTGTTCGGCCGTTTTACGGGGCAATGGCATCTGAAACCGCTCCCGTTCTCTGCCCTTGCCGAATTTTTCCCCGCTTGGACGCTAGAGGAACGGATTGCACTGGCTGCCATTGTCGGCACCATCCCGGCGTATCTCAAATGGCTCGATCCGCAGCTTCGTTTGAGCGCAAACATCCGTGATGTGATGCTGGCAGATGGGAGCATGTTTTCGGCCGAATCGACGCTGATGTTGTATGACGAACTACACGAACCACGTACCTATCTCGCCATTCTCAAGGCGATTGCGTCGGGGCATCATACGGTCAAAGCGATTGCCGATGCCTGTTTGATCGGCAGCCAAAAGGTGGGCTTTTATCTCAGTCGCTTGCAAACGCTCTATTTGGTGGAGCGGCGACTACCGGCGACGATGCGGCCGTCTGAACAACGCAACTCCCGGCGCGGCCGTTACCATTTGACCGCCCCATGGCTGCGCTTCTACTTTCGTTTTATCCAGCCACACCAGCGATCATTGATGCGGCCGGAAGAAACGGTGAAGCATATCGAAAAAGAACTACGGCCGTTTGTGGCGATTGGGTATGAGCGGATTTGTCAGCAATGGATGATTCACGAAGCCCGTCACGGCCGTTTGCCAATTGTGCCTGAAGCGGTAGGAGCGCATTGGAGCAAACGGGTGCAAATTGACGTGGTGGCGATCAACCATCAAACGCGGGAACTTATTTTGGGTGAATGCAAGTGGGGGGCAAACGTGGTCGGCCGAGCGGTAGTCGAAGAGATGGTCGGCCGCAAAACAGAGATGCTCCGCACCGATTTGCTCGATAATGATGTGTGGCAGATTCGCTATATGTTGTTTACTCGCACCCGATTGAGTAAGGGGGCGGCCGCCTTGCTCAACGAGCATGATGGCATCCATGTGCCATTATCTGCATTGGAAAACGGGCTGCCGTGACAGCGTTGTGCTACCCTATAAAAAACGAAAAATGGAGTGAGCTATGTTTGTAAAAGAGTTAGAAGATCGTTTTGTGCGCTATGTCAAAATCGACACGACGAGCGATGAATTTTCGACAACAGCCCCGACGACACAAAAGCAATTTGACCTGCTCAATTTGTTGGCAGACGAGCTACGCGAGATGGGCGCGGCCGATGTGCGTGTCACCGATTATGGGGTTACTTTGGCGACGATTCCAGCCACGGCCGGAGGGGATATTCCCACGATTGCACTGCTGGGACACGTCGATACATCCCCCCAATTTAGCGGCACAGATGTGAAGCCGATCATCCATCGCAACTATGATGGCAAGCCGATTGTGCTGCCGGACGCGCCGGAACGGGTGATCGATCCGGCCGCCTTCCCCTACCTTGCCGAGAAGGTGGGGGACGATGTGGTGACAGCGAGTGGTACGACTTTGCTGGGTGCAGACGACAAGGCTGGGGTGGCGATTGCGATGGTGACAGCCAACTATTTGCTCCAGCACCCGGAGATTCCGCATGGCAAAATTCGGCTGTGTTTTACGCCAGATGAGGAGGTCGGCCGGGGAGTAGCAAATCTCACCCAGTCAGACCTTGAGGCGGACTTTGCGTATACGCTTGATGGGCAATTTCCGGGCGAAGTGTGCTATGAGACGTTTTCGGCCGACAAGGCGACCATCACCATCACAGGCGTGAGTATTCATCCGGGCTATGCGCGTGGAAAAATGGTCAATGCGGTGCAATTAGCTGGGAAATTGATAGATCGTTTCCCGCAAGATGCGCGTTCTCCGTGGACGACAGCAGGACGTGAGGGATATGTGTATATCTACAAGATGGAGGGGAGTACGGCCGAGGCGACCCTGCATGTGCTGCTTCGTGACTATGAATTAGACGGGCTGGCGGAACATGCGGCCGTTGTCGAGCAGCTTTGTGCAGAGCTACAGGCAGAAGAACCACGCGCAAAAATCGAATGTAAAATCGAACAACAGTACAGAAATATGCGTTACTGGCTAGAGAACGATATGCGGCCGGTAGAGTATGCCCAAGCGGCCGTCCGGGCGGCCGGTCTGCCCCTGAAGACCCGTGTGGCGCGGGGTGGCACAGATGGCTCTCGCCTGACTGAAATGGGCATCCCTACCCCCGATATTTTTACCGGGATGCAGAATTATCACGGGCCGTTGGAGTGGGTCAGCTTGCAGGATATGGAACAATCGGTGCGGGTGTGCATCGAGCTTGTGCAGCAGTGGGTTGATGCCTGAGACAATCCTAACGTTGTCTCTTGAGCATGAGAGGGAGCGTGCAACCCAGCACAGCGATGGCGATGAGAAACCAGTAGGGAGACCGGGCCGTATCGGCCGCACGAACGCCGACAGCTAACGGAATCACCACTTCTGTAGGGGTTGCTGTGGGGGTTGGGGTTGACGTACTGGTTGGTGTCGGTGTGTTCGTAGGGGTTGCTGTATTTGTCGGTGTCGGTGTGATTGTTGGCGTATCTGTGGGGGCTGGCGTAGCGGTCGCGGGTAGGCTACCAGTTGGACATTCGACATTGGCGGGACGGCTGCCATCGCTGTTGGGGCGGCCGTAGGTATCGACACCATCGTATAGTGCCAGCACCGCGTCCTCTGCTTGGACAAACCCCCACCCAAATGAGATGTCGCGTCCGGCCGTGCCGATGTCTTGGGCGGTATGAGAGATATGGGCGCGAACTTGATCATTGGTCAGTTGAGGGCAAATGCTCCACAGCAAGGCGGCGACACCTGCCACATACGGCGCGGCAAATGAAGTGCCACGGCCGACCAAGTACGATATGTCATTGACATAAACGGATGCGAATGTGTCTGTCAGCAGCACCGTCACCTTTTCGTCCACAAATGTTTGTAATGCCAAGCCATCTGATTGTGTCAGCGAGACGGCCGGAATAGCGGCACAACAATCAACATAGCTACCACGAAAGTTCCCCGGATTGTTGTTGTATAGCACCGTTGCAATCCCACCCCCAACTGTCACATTGTCGATTTTGGTACGAAATGTTTCAGTGCCACGCAAACACAGCACGATTTGCCCAGCCCATGCGTTGACGGCTGGTGACGTATTGCAGTCGCCGCCATCGACCAATGTGGCTGTATATGTTCCTGCTTGGTCGGCCGCTTCGACTAGGTTCGCTTCATATTCATTTTTGTCTGATACATCGCTGGTTGAGGAGCTGGGAACGAGGACACCGGGCGCGGCCAACTCGATTTGATCATTTTCGCGGGACTCAATAGCGTGTGTCAGATCGGTATCGGCCGACCCTACTGAGATCACGCCCTCATACGAAGCTGGGTATGCGTAATCGTCTTCTGTATCACTTTCTGTACCTTCATTCCCCGCGGCCGAAACGAGCAAAACATTATTGTCATAAAGCAGGTTGTATGAATCATTCAGCACCCCGCTTGTGCTGGCCCCCAAGCTCATATTGATGATATTTGCGCCATTTTGGGCGCACCATCGCGCCCCTACCAAAACATCACTCGCCACGGCCGCAGTCCCATTGTCAGGGAAAATGTCAAAGATGAGTAACTCTACGCCGGGAGCGATCCCCACATAACCAACATCGTTGTTTGCCCCTGCGATAATGCCAGCCACCATCGAGCCATGCACCTGTCGATCCTCATACCAATTTTCGCCACCAACGCCACTGAAACCATTGACGATGTTGGTGTAAATAATATCTTCGTGAGTAGGGTCTATCCCGGTGTCGATGATGCACACACGCACCCCACTGCCATCAGTGTATTGCCACACATTAGGCACACCTGTCTGTATCACGCCCCAAGACAAATTTTGTGCCAACGGGTAAACGGGTGTATCGGCCGTCATTTGTGTCATCCCCTGCATCTTTAGAGCAGCCCGTTTGTCAGTGGTGGCAAGCGTGATCGCCAGCACATTGCTTTCATCAAATTGATGGCGAATGATCGCGCCGTTTGTCTCTAGCTGCGCGATCAACGTTGTTTTGTAGCCATCCTCATATTGGACGAGCAATTTCTCTGTCTCGGCAGCAAAGGCGGCCGTCCGGCCCCATAACAAACAAATGAGAACAAGCAGGAATGTGGCGGGAAGGGATCGTTTAAGCATGGTTCTCCGTGCGTTTTTTGGCAGTGCGGCCGACGATGACGGCCGTTACAAGCAAGGTCAAGACGCTCATTATCGGCAAACTAGAGGTTGTTGTTCCCATATCAGTCGATGACACACCCACCGCCAAAGGAATGGCAACTTCTGTTGCAGCTTGCGTAGGCGGCCGTAGGATG
Organism: uncultured Anaerolineae bacterium; assembly: GCA_937949915.1. Lineage (GTDB taxonomy): Bacteria > Chloroflexota > Anaerolineae > Promineifilales > Promineifilaceae > CALECP01. The sequence continues at coordinate 467 of CALECP010000204.1, read as the reverse complement.
GGTGTATTGGTCATTTCAACTGTTGGCGATTGCAAAATCGGCGTATTGGTGAGGTTCGGTGCAGGCGTATCTGTTGGCGCAATGGTTGCAGGGCGCAAAATCGGTGTATTGGTCGGTATTTGCGTCGGCGTATCGGTCGGTAATGGAATCGGTGTATCAGTTGGGATGCTGGTCGGGGTGTTCGTGGGTGTATTAGTCGGGGTACTGGTAAGGGTCGGTGTGTCTGTTGGAGTGCTGGTCGGTGTGTCCGTCGGGGTGCTTGTTGGTGTATCTGTTGGGGTGCTGGTCGGTGTGTCTGTTGGAGTGCTTGTTGGGGTGCTGGTCGGTGTGTCTGTCGGGGTGTCTGTTGGGGTGCTTGTTGGTGTATTCGTTGGTGTGTCTGTTGGAGTGCTGGTCGGCGTGTCTGTCGGGGTGCTGGTCGGCGTGTCTGTTGGAGTGCTTGTCGGGGTTTGTGTGATAGTGCCTGG
>CALECP010000203.1 GCA_937949915.1 uncultured Anaerolineae bacterium | reverse complement strand
GGTGTGTAGAGATGGCGACCCAAAAAAATCGCTTCTATTCTAATTTCTAACATCATCGGCCGATTCATTTTTAGGGCATTGAGCGTTGCACGGCCGATTCGTATAAATATGCTTGTTGCATGTGGACAACTCCTATTTATCTGTGGATAGCTGTGCATAACATCGTGGATAAATCACACACCTTTCGCACAATATCCCACTTTTTCCCACTTATCGCACAACTGCTTGACACGATAGAACAAGCGATCTACTATATCGCACATGTGTTCTTAGACCCTCTTCCATGTGTGTAGACGGGGCGGGATAGCCCCCCCGCCCCGTTTATTTTTCGCACTGGTTTAGGTGTAATTTTCCGGGGCGAGAGGAGCGATTACCGTTATGAGTGTTCAAAGTTTACCCCGTTTACAATCCCGCCAATCTCACTCGATGAGCTGGCGTAAAGGTCGCCGTTATGCGATTGCCTTTGTTCTTGTCTCCGCTTTATTAGCGTTCGAGATATTCAATTTTGATACAACCAGCTTTGCGCTGGGCAATTTGCTAGGCGGTGTCAGTTTTGCCGGACTGAAATGGTCGGCCGTATTGGCATTTGCGTTCTGTGCGATTGACTTCGCCGGTCTAGCACGGATATTTACCCCCGAAACACAACTTGAAAACGAGCCAAAAGAAGTGTGGTATCTGATGGGTGCATGGTTGCTGGGTGCAACGATGAACGCTGTGATGACATGGTGGGCTGTTTCGCTCACATTGCTGTCCCACGACTTTGGCAATGAAGTATTGAGCCGGGAAGTGTTGCTGCGTTATGTGCCTGTATTTGTGGCGGTACTGGTGTGGCTGACACGCATTTTGTTTATCGGTGCGCTCTCTGTAGCGGGTGAAAGCTTGTTTAATGGTGACGTTGCCCAGCAAACAGAACAACGCCCAGAACGACTGGCTGAAACGCCGGTACGTATGACGGCCGCGCCCCGCGAACGATTGATTGCAGAGCCAGAGCGTGAACGTGCGCCGAAACGCCAGCCAAAGCGCAACACGGCTCGCCCTGCTGGAATGCCTGCAACTGTGCGCCCCGTTGCGGCCGCGCAACGACAGCGTATGCAGCAACTACATCAATAAAACCATGTGTTCGCCCCTGCCATCAAACAAGGCAGGAACATCCTCTCGTTAAAGTCAAAAAAAAGTGAAAGAGAAAGGAGTGACCGGAAAAGAGCAAAAAGGAGAAGCCATCACGGCTTCTCCTTTTTTGTTTTATGTCTATGTATCTCTTGGTTATGTGACGATTGGTAATAGTAATGTAAAGGTCGTTCCTTTTCCTTCGGCGGTATCGACCCAAATTGTCCCACCATGACTTTCTATAATGCCCGGTGCGGCCGCTAATCCCAACCCTGAACCTGTATGTTTTGTCGTAAAAAACGGATCGAAAATTTGGTTAAGCGTTGCTTCGGACATACCACACCCAGTATCTATAATTGTTATACACAGATAAGAATCGGGTTTTATTTGATCCTCGCAACGTTGTATCAGATCATCTTCTGTCACTGTTGTGGTTTTAGCATGAAGATAGACTTCACCTTCTTGATCATCAATTGCTTCAAAAGCGTTAAAGACAAGATTCATAATAACCCGATTGAGAATAGATTTGTCAATGTTGATGATAGGAAGCGAAGGGGTGATTTGCGGCCGAAAAACGATGTGTTCGGGTTTAGAATCTTTGATGGTGTTGACAACATCTTGCAAAAATTGCTGTGCTGCAACAGGTTTTTGTTTGATTTTACCCAAGCGGACATAGCTGCGTAGTTGTTGCATCAGTTCAGCAGCTTCATGCACGTACTTTTCGGCCGATTGCAGATAATGATATGATTGATGTGTATCATCCATTTTCATTTTGCCCAACTGTATTTGCATACCGATGATCGTTAAGATATTTTTGAAATCATGCGTGATCTTTCCTGACATAACCGCGACATTTTCCATGCGATTAGAACGATCTACAATTTGCTCCGCTTTTTCCAATACGGTGACATTTTCCATCAAGCAGAGTAGAGCAGGCTGCCCTTCATAGTCGATTACATAAACACTACCAAAAAGATGATGTGACCCGCCAGAAGCATCTATTAATGTTGATGTAAAGTTACGGACGATACCGACCGTGTATAGCTGTTTACGTATATTGTTGAGTGCATCTGAAGATTGATAATAGTCGAGAATAGATTGTCCGACCAATTGATCTGCTGGGATTTGCAACCATTCGGCCGTGCGGTCATTACACCACCTAATCGTCGCAAATGTATCAAAAGAAGTGATCATTACACTTCCTGGTAGAGAATGAATGATATTTTCGCGCATCCATTTTTCTTGTGTCAGCCTCTGGTTGACTTCTGCCAGTAGCTCCACATTTTTTATCACCCGCTGACGCACACTATTTACAACGATGATCATAACGCTCAAAATAGCGATATTGACAATGGTTGACGTGATCGCTTCTGTGTTTTGAGTGAGATAGCCACGATGAAAAATGATAGTGATTATGAATCCGAGCAATGTGGTCAATGAGATAAGTCTTGAATTGGTTTTTACATGTTGAAACGCAACGACAGACATCACAAACAAGGTCGCTTGGGCTGATAACGCAACATTCATAATGGTTGGCGAACGTAACCCGTATGACACCATACATACCCAGATGAGAAAAAACAAACTCCATTGTGCTTTTTTCTCGTCCCCTTTTCTGGCGAAATACATACCCAATCCTGAACCCATGAATGCGGTTGTAATCTCAAATAAGTGTATTTCAGTGCCAAGCGCGATCATCATGATAGCGGTGGCTAATATGACAATAAATACTCCCAATGTCAGATTCTCCATATCAACATTTGGCGGTAGGAGTAATGCAGTTGTTTCCTGCGAGTGAAATTTTTTATCCATTACAAATATGTTCTCTCTTCTCATAAAAAATTAGCGAAGAGCTGGCAGAAGTAGCCTCTGCCAGCATTATACACGAATCGATCAAGCCTTTGTCAGCCCAATCGACACCTCTTCGCCACCGATCTTGACGGCCGTATCACCCTCACCCGCGCTGCCCGATTGCAACGTCTCCGCCAGCGTTTCCGCCCGGATATAGTCGGCGAACGCGAGGAAGGCTAACTGCAATTTGCCACTGGCTGAGTACGTCACATTGACCCGGTCGCTGATGTCGAAGCCCGCGTTTTTACGCGCTTCGTTGATGTTCCGCACGAGGTCACGCGCAAACCCTTCTTGCGCCAATTCTGGCGTGATCACCGTATCAACGGCGACCGTCACCCCTTTGTCGCTGGCGACTGCATCGTTGCCTTTTGCTTCCGTTTGGATCAGGAGATCATCGGCCGACAATCGCACATCTTCACCGTTGACCGCAATCACGATCTCGCCCTCTGTCTGCAATGTCGTCGCCACTTCGGCCGCATCCAACTGCCCCAACGCCGCC
>CALECP010000202.1 GCA_937949915.1 uncultured Anaerolineae bacterium | reverse complement strand
CGGCGAGAAAAAGCTGCGGATGATAAACGCGACCGCGAACTCTGACACCAGTGTGGGAATATAAAACGCCAGCCGAAAAAGCGAGACGCAAACAGATGCTTCGCATGAATGAGCGTCGCAAAACCGAGCGGCACAAGCACCGAAATCGGCGCCCAGATCAACACATACAGCCCCGTTAGCCGAATCGAACGCATCGCAATCCGATCATCCAAAATGCGCCGATAATTGTCCAGCCCCACAAAAGTTGAGGTCGATGGATCGAGCGTTTCAAATGTTTGTAGACTGTAGAGGAGCGAATAGCCTAATGGCACAACGATAAAAGCGAAAAAGCCAACAATCCAGGGAGAGAGGAAGAGCAACCCGTGTCGCGCTTCGCGGCGTTGGCGGGCAGTGCGTTGTTGCTTTGTTGGCTTTTTGATAGCGACAGTCATACCGAAGGCATGATACATCATCGACAATACATGTGCAATATATGGACATTTCTCGCATTCGCTATTCCAATCATTCGCTTCTAAAATAGCTGTATGATAGCAACCCGTGCCGATTGGCTCACCAAACCATTGCCCACCCAACACGCCACGCTTGCGCTAGATGGCACGATTACACTCACCGATTACGAACAAATTGTGCAAGGGTATGTGCCGCAGAACACGGCCGACAAATGGTTTCTTTTTTTTGAAAATGGGGCTATACACGTCCATCGTGCTGCTACTGGCTCTTGCATCTTTCAATTGCCGCTCATACGTTGCACCGATCATTACGCCGTCAGCACTTTGATCGTCAACCGTGACCCCACCCAATATCGCACCGTGACCGATCAATACGACCTAGAACTATGCGCCTGGCTCATCGATCACTACCTGCTCAAGCGCAACACCCCGTTCCCCCAGCCGCCGCGCTTGGCAAAAAACCATCACCAAGCACACCAGCAACACATTATCGGCCGTACCCCCACGCCCCCAACCAACACACCCTTGATCTCACTCGATACGGTGGCTGTCCCAGACCAACCGCACACTGATCACGCTTAATCCTGTCAACAACAATAGCATCCACACAATTGGCTCAGTATATGTGCTTGCGCTTTGTTGTTGCACCCCCACGGCCGAAGCCCCTGTAATCCGCACAGTCTCTGCATCTGATCCTTCCAACACATTGCCGCTTTCATCAAACCCAATCGCTGTTACCGTATTGGTATGCTCCTCTGTTCCTGGTTCTGGGCTAACTTTCTTCTCCAGCAAGCACAAGACAAACGATTGTGGCTTGATCTTCGCCGGGAATGAATTGCTGCATGAGCTTTGAATGTTGCCAAATTTATCATCATTGATACTTTCAATCGTGATGTCTGTAAAAATAGATTGATTCGACACAACGATAAAGTAAGACACCGTTGCCTCTGTGCCTGTCGATGTGACCGGACTGCCTACATTCGTCACCAAAATCTGCCCCAGCTCGGCGTAGGAAAAAGAGGCTGCCATCGTATCGTTCGCTGGATTGAGATCGGCCGCTACCGTGCCGCCCGGTTCATCGGCCGCCGAGACAATTGTTACCTCATTTGTAAATGTCCCAATCGGATCATCGATCCACATGCGGGCATCAAATGTGTACGATTCGGCCGGGGATAGCGCATCTGGTAATGTATACGCAACTGTCCCATCTTCATTGTCCTGTCCAAAACCTCCCAGCAAAACAGCATCCTCTGGAAATGTTGCTAATACGGTGATGTCATGCGCGGCCGTATCGCCCACATTGGTCACAGAAACAGCAAACGTTGCTCGCAGTCGATTATTTACAATTTCATATTCGACAAATGTTTGTCCAATTGCAAGATCAGTTCCGGCCGCCCATGCTAATGGCACTAAAAACAAGGTAGCGCCCCCTATACAAAAAGCAATTAGCAAAACCCGTAAATTTATTTGTCTAAACACAATACAACTCCTCATTGTTTATCCTAGTTTCTCCTGAAATATCCGAACAGCATCGTCACTGCTGACACAGATTGATTTTACCGAGCTTTACACTTTGGGGCGAAGGAAATATGACAGGTAAAAAGTACCTTGACAGATCGAGAACGCAATTTATAATGACGACACAATTAAATTCCCATAAAACGATGATTGGGACATGTCGTTCATTGAGACTGCAAAAGAGAGAGTGTGCCATCGGCTGAAAGCACAATTGGCAAAGACAACGACGACACCCCCCATGAGTGATTATCCGAAAAGCAGTAAGATAATCCGGTAGGCTCCGTTAACAGCCACAACAAGGGTCGTTTGCTGATGCAGTGCTATCAACAAACCGCCAAAGTTGGGTGGAACCGTGATGATGTAAACAATGCGCCATCGCCCCAGCAGTGGGCGATGGCGTTTTTTATTTTAAGTGAATCCCCGTCGTAGGGATACGGCAAGCCGTGTCCCTACGATTGATGGATGTGATTAGGAGTTACTGATGAGTACAAAGATTCCCGTAGGTATTTTGGGTGCAACAGGCACAGTCGGACAGCGTTTTGTCCAATTATTGGTCGAGCATCCCTGGTTTGAGATTGCGGCGTTGACTGGATCGTCCCGGACGGCCGGACGGCCGTATGGCGAAGGGGTCAACTGGAAGCTGGAAGGCGATCCCCCGCCACAGATCGCCCAAATGATCGTGCAGCCCACCGCGCCAAACCTTGATGTCAAAGTGGTTTTTTCCGCACTACCCACCGCCCAAGCAAAAGAGTTCGAGCCAGCCTTTGCGGCCGCTGGGTACGCCGTTTGCACCAATGCGTCCTCTTTCCGCATGACAGAAGATGTGCCATTGCTCATCCCCGAAGTCAACCCAGAGCATTCACAATTGATCCCGGTTCAACAAGCCAATCGTGGCTGGGGTGGTTTTATCATCGCCAACGCTAATTGCTCTTCGACAACGGCGATGCTGCCCTTGCGCGTCATGCGCGATGCGTTTGGGCTAGAAGCCGTACACATGGTGACGATGCAGGCGATTTCGGGCGCGGGCTATCCGGGTGTGCCATCGCTCGATATTTTGGGCAACGTCGTGCCATACATCGGGAATGAAGACAAAAAGCTGGAAACAGAACCATTGAAGATGCTCGGTACATTTGAGAATGGCGCGATCACACCGGCCGCCTTCAAATGCAGCGCACAAGCGAACCGTGTGCCTGTTATCGATGGGCATTTATCAAGCCTCTCCGTCACATTGGGACGCGATGTGTCGGTTGACGAAGCGGTGGCGGCGTTCAAAAATTGGCAAATCCCCGATTACGTCCGTGCGCTGCCCAGTTGCCCCGACCAATTGCTCGTCTACCGCGACGAACCAGACCGGCCGCAACCGCGCCTGGACAGCAATACGGGTGATGGCTTGGGCTGGGTTGTTGGCAAAGTGCGCGAGTGCAATGTGTTGGGCTTACGCTTCATGGCACTCGCCCACAACACGATGCGCGGTGCAGCCAGTGGCAGCGTCCTGAATGCAGAACTGCTGGTGTCGCAAGGTCACATCAAGAGATAGCGTTTTGAGATAGAGGCTTTGAGATAGAGATAAGAGAAAAGACGGAGAAAACAGATGGCGTTGACCAAATCTTCTCTATCTCTATCTCCCGTCTCTATCTGGTCTTTATCTCTCTGCTACAATGTTGGTATGAATAAATTGATTATTACTCTTATCCTTCTTTTGCTCGTGGTTGTTGGTTGTGGGGGGCAAGATGCTGCGCCCACGGCCGCGCCGCTTGAACCGACGGCCGCTGCTCCCGCGGCCGAGCCAACTATTACCCGGCCGACATCGACCCCCACTGAGATTCGCTTCTTTTGTGACGAACAGCCGACGATCACGGCCGATCAACCGGTTACATTTGAGATCAAAGCTGATATTGCAGCTCAATATGGCATCAACACCATTTTGCTGGTGCTAGATTTTGACCGCGATGTGCTTGATTTCACCGAAGCGGCAACCAGCGATATTTTTGACATTCAGGTTGCCAACCAGCTTGCACCCGATGCGACCGGCAAAGAGTACGTGTGGGTTGCTGGCGGCCGGGCTGGTGCAAATGGCCCGATTGCGGGTGAAGCCGTCACCTTAGCTACCGTCACCTTTATGGCCAAACAAACGGCTGCTACCTCCATCACCTTCTACAACAACCAGGGCGCGGACGATAACAGCACCCTCGCGTTTGGAGACGGAGAGCGTTTTGTTGTCGAATCGGTTTCGTGCGAAGGTCAGCCGTAAATGCTGACCGCTTCTGTCGAAGACGTTCGTAAATTGGCGATCAGTCATCAACATTTGGGGGCGGCCGCACGGCCGCCCCTGCTCGATCTGATCCGCGATTTGGGCTGCCTTCAGCTAGACCCGATCAGCCATGTCGAACGTTCTCATTGGCTGGTGCTGTGGAGTCGTCTGGGGCAATTTGACCGCGCTGTGCTGGAGAAAATGTTGTATGAAGATCGCACTTTGTACGAGTATTGGGCGCATTGCGCGTCGATTGTGCTGACAGAAGAGTATCCGGTGCATCAGTGGCGAATGCGGCAGCGCGAAGGGGACGGCCGTTGGGGAGATGCGCTACGGGCGCATTATGCCAAAAAGCCAGAACTGCAACAGTTGCGCGGCTATATTTTGCACCAATTGACGACGCGGGGCGCATTGCTTTCCCGCGAGATCGACCAGCCGATTGAGACAGACCGTATTGACCATGCGTGGTATTCGAACCGGATGGTGCCGCACGAATTGCACAAACTGTGGGAGGCGGGGCGTGTGATGGTGGTCGGCCGGGTAGGCAAACAACGCCGTTGGGGGCTGACCGCACAGTTTTTGCCTGACTGGACACCACGCACAGCGTGGACAGACGCGCACATCACCCGGTTTGCGGCCGTCAAGGCGATCCATGCGCTGGGCATAGCCACACCGCAGCAGATTAAAAAGCATTACACACGCGGCCGTTATCCCGATTTGCCTGTCATGCTCAAGCAGCTAGAAAAAGAGGGCGTTATTGCACCTGTGACTGTTTTGAAAGCGGGTGTGCGGCTGCCTGTCAAGGGAAAAGGGACGTGGTGGATATGCACGGCCGATCTGCCGCGCTTGCAGCAAATTCAGGCGGGGGAGTGGCACGGCCGCACAACGCTGCTTTCCCCTTTTGATAACCTGATCTGCGACCGGGATCGCACCCTGTTACTCTGGGATTTCTACTTCCGTATCGAAATTTATGTGCCAAAGGCGAAACGGCAATATGGGTATTATGTATTGCCGATTTTGAGCGGAGATCGCTTGGTCGGCCGCATTAGTCCCCGCATGGATCGGCGCACCAAAACGCTCTATATCGAACAAACCTATTGGGAAGAGGGCGTATCGGCCGCCGATTATCAGGCGGCCGTTTTACAAGCGATTCACTCTCTTGCACAGTTTTTGGCGGCCGAAAATGTTGTTGTGGAGGGGTAAATCGAGAAATAATTGACAAAAAAAGATGAAGCGTTCGTTTGCTTTGAACCTGTCCCAAATTATGTTACACTGACCTCATGTTTTTGATTCCTCTAGCAATCCGAATTGGTGATTTTTCACTTTTTGCCCCCGGTAATGTGGGCTTGCTTTTGCTTGGTGCAACGATTATGAGCATGATGACCTATGGGTTGTTTCGCTGGAATCGTCATGCAACACCCGATCCATTTGTCGTCAGCGACAAGGAAAAGGGTGGTGGTATTCAAGAAAAACAACCCACAAACGACATACCAATTAAATAACGGTGCTTGCCTGTACGGTGATAGCGTGAACGGCCGTGTGAGTACGGCCGTTTTGCTGTTCCCTGCTAGCAGTATCCTGCTATTTATTGTTATTTTATTGTTGTTGATAACAGATAATAGATAACGGAGAGCAAAATGATAGAAGTCACCCAATTGAAACGGGGCGTGACCTTTGAACACGACAACCAACTCTTGCGCGTCGTCGATTATGAACACCGCAAAATGGGACGCGGCAAAGCGACCATCAAAGTAAAAGTCTTTAACGTCCGCACCGGGTCACGCACCGAAGTGACCTTTAACTCTGGCGAGCGCGTGCAAAACATCCGTCTGGAAAAACGCAGCTATCAATATCTGTATCAAGATGACACATTTCTCGTGTTTATGGAAGTGGAAGATTTCTCGCAAAAAATGGTCAATGCGACGGTGTTTGGTGATGATATTGGTTATCTGAAAGACAACCTAGAGATCGAACTGCTCGACTATGAGGATGAAGTGTTGGACTACAATTTGCCTGTGACTGTTGAGCTAGAGGTGACGCAGGCGGAGAACGCAGTCGCCGGTAACACAGCGACGGGCGCGACAAAATTGGTGACGTGCGAGACGGGCTTGCAGGTGCGAACACCGCTCTTTGTTAATGTGGGCGATGTCATTCGCGTCGATACGCGGTCAGGTGATTATTTGACGCGAGCTTAATCGCTTGGGTTGCCGTCAGATTTTGAGAGGATAAGCCAAGCCATGCGTGAATATCTTGATATTTTCCTAGACGACTTGCGCGTAGAGGCGCAAACTGTGACGGGTGAAGGGTTGATCAAAGCGGGTCGCTATTTGATCGCTGAGAAGTTGACAGATATGAATGTGGCTACGGCCGACCCACTTGGCGCGGAAAATCCATTGATCTTCTCGGCCGGGCCGCTGGCTGGCACTACTTTTTCCAATGCGAACCGCACGAGCGTGGGCTGCAAAAGCCCCTTGACTGGTGGCATCAAGGAAGCGAATGCGGGTGGCACATTTAGCTATGCGCTCGGCCGTCTCGAAAAATGCGGCTTTACACTGCACGGACAAGCGGCCGACTGGACTGTGATCCATTTTCATTTGGATGGCACAATCACATTTGATGACGCTGGCCCGTACATGGGGCTGCCGAACACGGCCGTCTCCGATCTCCTTTACGAACGATATGGCAAAAAGATCGCGTATGCGCTCATCGGGCCTGTGGGTGAATATCTGGGCTTGTTGGCTGGCATCACCATTAGCGATAGTGATAGACGGCCGAGCCGACTGGCGGCGCGTGGTGGCGTAGGGGCGGTGATGGGCAGCAAAAAAGTGAAGGCTATCGTGATCGATCTTGCCAAAATGCCCCAATTACACGACCGAAAAAAGACGCTGGCTGGCGGCCGAGATTACGCCAAAATGATCAATCAGTCGCCGCCCATCCAAAACGTGTACAAGCCGATTGGCACGATGGCGATGGCTGACTACACCAATCACATCGGCGGGTTGCCTGTCAACAATTTTACGGCCGGGACGCAAGATAACTTTTCGGCCGCTGGCGATTTTCAGATGGGCGGCAGCCACATTAGCCAACTGAACACAGGGCGGGGCGGCAACCATTCCCACGCCTGTATGCCCGGTTGCGTCATTCAGTGCAGCAATGTTTATGTGGACGATGATGGCAACGAGGTCACGTCGCCTGTCGAGTATGAAACGCTGGCTTTGCTCGGTACCAATTGCGGGTTGACCGACCCAGATGATTTGGCGCGGATGAATCAGCACTGCAACGAATTGGGTATCGACACGATTGAAACGGGCGCGATGATCGCCGTTTTGATGGATGCGGGTCTGGCTGCATTTGGCGATGTGGCGTTCATGGAGCATGTGTTTGCGGAACTGCTGGCCGGGTCGGAGCAGGGCAAGTTGTGGGCGCAAGGGACGTACCGCGTCGGCAAGCATTACGGCATTCACCGCATTCCCACGGTGAAGAAACAAGCGATTAGCGCGTATGATCCGCGTGTGATCGAGATTACGGGGGTGACGATGATGGTGTCTGCCCAGGGTGCAGACCACACGGCCGGGAATGTGCCAAAAACAAAGTCACGCGATAAAAGCATCGACGAGATTATGCGCCTGAGCATGGAGGCACAGATCGCGTGTGCGGCGGCCGATTCGATTGGGCTGTGCGTTTTCGGCCGTTCTGTCACCAACCCAAATGTTGCTTTTATGGCTGATATATTGAATGCAGCGACTGGCGCGAACGTTGCGCCGACGTTTTTCCATGAGATCGGCCGTGCTGTGATCCAGCTTGAACATCAATTCAATATCGCGGCCGGTTTTACGACGGCCGACGATGATCTCCCTCAATTTTTCTATGATGAACCTCTGCAACCAACGGCACACGTCGCTCGTTTCAGAGGGGAAGATGTGAAAGCGATCATCGATCTCGTTGATGAAGTGAGCGCACAAGATGTACCTGAGCAGTACGGCCGGGTGGTCTGATTTTATTTTGCGATGATAAACGATTCTGACAGCGCGTAACTTTGTAAGGGGGGGGCGCGAGGTGGTGACAGAGCAACCACAACGGATCAACCGCACGAAACACGCTGCTTTATTCCCATAAACTGTCTAACTGTTTTGTGAGCGCAGGGCAAGCGGCGGTTTTGTAGGCAAGAAAACGCTAAAATCATAAGTCGATATGATTAAATTGATTTCGATGCAAAAATGGTTTTTCGTTTCGGTTGCTTTGTTGCTCGTTGGATTGCTGTCAATCAGTAGTCGTGTGATGGCGCAAGACCAAGATGAAGAGATGACGGTGATCACGGTACAGGACGATGTGTGGCTGTATGACATGAAGCGGCTGGGGATCAATGTCGGTTCGCCAGACCGCTTTGGGGCAGGGCAGTACACCAAAAATGTGATCGCCAATCCCGGTTTTGAAGCGGCCGAATATGCGACGATTCTCGTCACCAACTACGGGGCGACTGCTACCCGCTTCCAGCAAGATAATTGGGAAACGATCTGGAACAATGATTCGGTCGGACACCCGCCCGGTTTCTGGGACGGTGCCGAGTACGAGATCGTGAGCGGCCGAGCGCGGGGCAAAACGGGTATCGTCGATCAATTTTTGCATGAGGACGGCCGCTACACCTACGAAGTCACCCCGGACGGCGATGTGGATGAGGCCAATCCGGGCGATCTCGCTTTGGTCGTCGTGCGTCAGCCTTTTGGCGGCTTTAATGGCGACACCGACCCATTAAACGAGGCGGATACAAGCACAGTACGGCCGGGCAGCCCCGGCACACAATCGCTCAAATTGTTGACACCGGGCGACGAATCGTGGCGGTCATCGTACACATATTACTTCGACTCGTTCGGCCGGGACGGGGATCGCTCGGCCGGGAAGCTGCTGCAAATCGACGGCAATTGGCGGTTCGAGATTTGGGCAAAAGGCGGCCGTGCGCGGGGCGACGCGATTGACGTAACGCTGCGGCGTGGCGAAGAGCCGATTGGGATGCAGGGGCGCAAATTTCGCCTGAGCGAGGAGTGGGAACTGTACACGTATGACTTTTATGTGCCACCAGGAGCAGACGCGCCAATTGGCCCCGACGACATCGCCCAAGTGCTGTCTGTGTCGGTGCATGTGGCCGGTCTGCATGATGTGTGGATCGACGACATTGCGCTGTATCGCACCGATTACAACAACCCGACCGTGTTTACTGACAAATATGTAGACGCGCTGCGCCAATTGAACCCCGGCATCGTGCGGAATTGGGGCGATCAGTTGGGTAGCTCGCTGTCCAATCAACTCGCGCCCCTGTATGCCCGCAAAATGACAGAGCATCATCCCAGTTTCCCGGTAGCGACCAGTTTTCATTTTTCGCTGCACGAATTTTTAGAATTGGCGGCCGAACTGGGGGCAGAACCCTGGTACGTGATACCGCCCACGTGGACACCGGGCGAATTGCAAGGGTTGATCGCCTATTTGTCCGCTCCGGCCGGGACAGATTATTGGGCAGACTATCGCGCCGAACTGGGGCAAACAGCGCCCTGGAGCGACATTTTCCCGACGATTCATTTAGAGTTTGGCAACGAAATGTGGGGCGGCAATTCGGGCAACGATCCGTTTATCGGCGCGACAGCCCGCAATGGCGATCAATTGGGTCAATTTGCCGGATCGCGCATTGCCCACATGAAAGCCAGCCCCCATTACAACCCGGATAATCTCAATTTTATCATCGGTGGTCAGTACGGCAGCCCGGAACGACAGGCGCAAATTGCGAGCAACAGCAAGGCGCACGATACGATTGCGCTCGCGCCATACTTTGGTTTTATCGACACGTATGCGTCTGAGGATGATCTGTATCCGCCTCTGTTTGCGCGGCCGTGGCAAGATTGGCAGACGGGTGAAATGATCCGCAGCATCCAGGAAATCAATGCGGTTACGTCCGATACAGAGTTGGCGATTTATGAGATCAATTTTCATACGACGACGGGGGATATGCCGCAGGATGTACGCAATGATTTCGTGACGGGGCTGAATGGTGGGTTGGCGTTGCCGCTCTATATGCTGACGTACCAAAAGTGGTTGGACGTTCGCAATCAGGCGGCGTTTTCGGCCGTGCAGTTCAGTTATCGCATGGACAACAATCAGTATGTGCGCGTGTGGGGGATGTTGCGCGATCTAGAGGCGACCGGCCGCAAACGGCCGACATGGCTGGGGGTCGAATTGGCGAACCGGGCTGTGATGGGCGACCTGCTGGTGACAACCCACACAGGTGCCGACCCGAAATGGCAGCAGCCGCCCGTTAACGAAGTGGAAACGTTTCTCGATGTGCCATATGTCCAATCGTTTGCATACCGAGAGGGGGATACATCGTCATTGGTGCTGTTCAATCTCGATCTCGAAGACGCGCACACTGTCAAAATCGATCTGCCGACTGCGCCGGACGAAACGGCCGTGCTGCACACATTGACGGCCGATAGCATCCATGCGGACAATGAAGATGCGGAAAACGTGCGTATCACCACGCAAAGGTTGCTTAATTTTGCGGACGATTATGAATTGGTGTTGCCGAAGCATTCGATGATCGTGATCAAGTGGGGTGTGCCGGGTGAGCCGCAATCGTGGTCTGCACCGACGCAAACCCCACTGCCGCCTGCACCGATCACACCAACACGGCCGCCCAGCACAGTCCCATCTGCCCAGATCATTTTGCCCGGTATGGCAAGAGAGACGGCCGAAGCGACTCCCGCACCTGTACCGACCAACACGCTACCGCCGACACGCACCCGGCGGCCGGTGCCTACCTCGGCCGTCTTGGAAGTGGGCGAAGGGACGTTAGAGGCGCGGCCGACTGAAAAATTTAACCGGGACGAACTGATAGAGACGGCCGTGGCTACCGAACAAGCAGACCGCACCATTGTTGCTCGCGGGTACGATTTTGTGCGCTACCGGTTGCCCGGGTTTGCAGTAGCGGGTGCGGTCGCTATCGGTTTGTTTGCTGTGCTAATGAGTCGGCGCGGCCGTCGCTAATTGGATATTCTGAACCATTGTGGGTTTGAGCAACGGGCAAAAAAGCGATGCGATGGGTGAATTGTTGCCCCGGTTTCGCCCGGAGCTGAAGCACACGGGCTGTTTGTGCGCCTTGCGGCGCATTGGGGAAAACCCGTCGAAACGGGTTCGGGGATGTGTGAGCGTGGACAAAAACTTGTTTCAATCAGTTTTCTTGCGGACAGGTGCGGGATTAATCCCGCACCTGCTAATCGCTAATCGCTAATCGCTAATCGCTAATCGCTAATCGTAATCGTCTCTTTCGCGGTTTCGCCACCGATGTCTAGCGTGATCGTCAGATTTTTGCCGATGGGGAATGTGCCATCGGCCGTCAATTGATCCCACGTAAAGGTATAGGTGCGGCCGCTACGCTGTGGCGGTAATGGCTGCCCACCGGGCGCATCGTCGCTTGCCAGCAAAATTGAATTGCCATACTCGTTTTCGACCAAAATGACGGCCGTGTACGCCCATGTCGCCCCATACGAAACAGTCAAATCGCGGCCGCGCTGGAGGAATGTGGGCGCAACGGTGAAGGCTGTGATCGCTGTGTCGCGTCGATGACCGACGTTGATCGATTTTTCGGCACTGTTTCCGGCCGCGTCTGTGGCAACCAGCGTCAGGGGCAACTCATCGAGACCATAAAAAGTGAACATATATGTGGGCAAATCATAAAAGTTGAGCGTGTGTGTGCCAGTCGCGTTCTGGGAGCGGTGCAAAATGATGGGCTGCTGCTCAGGGCTATTGTCATACGTTTCAATTGTAATTTGCGTTGCACCGCTCACATTCCATGTCAACAAGGTGCTATCGGGGCCGCCCATTCCCGCTTCGCGTAGTTGTACGTTGGCGGTGGTGAAACTGTTGATCTGGAGACCGTTGTTTGTGGGCGCGGCCGTTTCTGATGGCGCATAGCGCACCAAAATACGATGCTCCGTGTAGCCGCCCTGCCCATTTTTGGCGACGATGGTGTACGCATTGTGTTCACCCGCCTGGGTGGGGACGGGGAAGTAGCCCATTTCCCAGCCAAACGAGAACGAGTCGGCCGCACGTCCCGCATACAAAAATTCGCCATTGGCCCCGCCCAAATAGAGATCGACTGAATCAGCATTTGCCACATTCCAGTTGAGGGTTATTCTGTCTCCGTCGCTCACTGTCCATTGCGCGGCCGAAAAATCATTGACAACCGGACTGAATCCAAGTGGCATCGGCGTAGCTGTCGGCGGCCATACGCATATCGTGCCGCAGCCGCCCGGACAGCCATTCTCATTGCTACATTGCAGCGTGCCGCCATTACACGCTGGGGGCGTACAGACGGGCAGTGGCATCGGTGTGGGCGATGGTGGTGTGACAGTCGGCCGGAAAATGGTCGCTGTCGGTGCTGGTGTGTCAGTCGGTGTCGCTGTGGGCAATGGTGTTGGTGTTTCGGTGGGTTCGGGTGTGTTTGTGGGCGTGTCGGTTGGCACATCTGTCGGTACGTCCGTTGGCACGGCCGTGGGCGAGGGGATCGCTGTCGGTGTGTCGGTTGGCACGGCCGTTGCTGTCGCCGTTGGCTCAGGTGTATTGGTGGGCGTGTCCGTTGGCACGACGGGGGTTGAGGTTGGCACAGTCGCTGTGGGGCGGGGCGTATCCGTTGCGGCCGCTTGTTGTGCTATCTCCGTCGCTGGCTGTTCTGTCGCATTATTATTGCTACAGCCCGCCACCACAAACAACAGCATGAAGAGCCATATCCCCACATATTTCCTTATTACATTTTGAGCTATCATCATCATATCCTTGCTAACTGCTTTTTTGAAGAAGAAGAGAGAGAAGAGGTTAAAAAGTTAAGAAAGTGGAAAAGTTGTTGGTGTTCATGTCGATCATCACATGCAACCCAACATTCAAACTTTTTAACCGGTAAACTGCTTACTCTTCTACACTATAAACGCAAATGATTTTCAAATCATCATCAAAAGCGATTTCTTCCCTAATTGTTTAGGGCTTTCTGATTATCGCTGTGCTACCATGTGCGGTAGGAGTCTGAATTTATGAATGAAGCAATTTGGGAACGGTTTTCCGAACGCAGTCGCACCGCCTTTTACCGGGCGCAAGCGGCCGCCTCACTCAACTATGGTACGATGTCACCTGAGCATTTGTTGATGGGTATCATCGCGGCCGGTGGTATTGGCAGCTACGCCTTGCGCGAAGCTGGGGTCGATATTGAACGTTTGGCGAAAGGATCGTACCGTGCCAGAGAAGGTGGCGACCAAGCGATGCGCGAGGCGATGGCTTACGCGCTCAATGGTCTTTCCCTTGATGATATGAAGCAGATGCGCGATTGGGTCGAACGCGGTGGCAAGCAGCGCAAGCGTTTTGATGATGATGTTGTCCAAATGTTGGAAAAAAGCGTTCTCTTTGCGGATGCGAATGGCAGTAAAAAAGTGAAAACACAGCATCTTGTGCTTGCCATCATGCACGAACCGACTGACGTGGTGAAAAAAGCTCTGCAACGATATGGTGTTCGGCCGAAGCGTGTAACGAAGCAAACGCGCAAAATTATGAAAGAGGGGCTGGATGCGTTCAAAAAGCGTAAAATTGCTGAACTAAATGAGCAAACAAGCAACGGTACAACTTCATCTGGCTCGAAAAAGCCGGGGCGCGTCCAAGCCGTTATGCAGCAACTTGCTAAACAGTAGAACCGCGACACATCGTGTCTCTACCGAGTAGCCAAAAGGCATCCAACCAAAAGGAATAAACATGAGTCAAGGCAGCTACCCGAACGCGCAATCGATCCAACAACACCAATTTGAAAATGGCATCAAACTGCTGATGTACCGTAATCCGGCCAGCGATCTGGTGGTGGTGCGGGGCAGCATGGCGGCCGGGGGGATTGGCGAACCGCGAGAGAAGGCGGGGCTGGCTGATTTTGCGATGCAAATGTTGATGCGTGGCACACAGGCGCGGCCGTTCGAGCAAATTTATGATGATCTGGAGTCGGTGGGTGCGTCGCTCGGTTTTAGTGGCGGCTATCGACGTAGTGGGTTTGGTGCAGAGGCGTTGATCGAAGACCTTGATCTGGTGCTTGATCTAGCGGCCGAAAGCATTTTGCGGCCGACATTCCCGGCCGACCACATCGAAAAAGTACGCGCAGAAAATATGACTGGGCTGCAAATGCGTGCCAATGACACCCGCAGCATGGCCAACCTCCGTTTTCGTGAAATGCTGTACCCCGACCATCCGTATGGACAATCGGCCGACGGCTACCCAGACAGCATCAGCCAAATCACACAAGATGATCTCATCGCCTATCATCGCACCGCACTTGCCCCCGATGGCATGGTGATCGTCGTGGTGGGCAATATCGACTTTGCGGCCGTGCAAGCGCAAGTCGCCGCTCATTTTGGCGCATGGCGCAATCCTGATTATGTCGCGCCGATAGCGTATCCTGATGCTGCCCGTCCGGCCGAGACGGTGCGCGTTCACGTCGATATGCCAGAAAAAACCCAGTCAGATATTGTGCTAGGGTTGCCCGGTCCCCGGCGCAACGATCCCCACTTTATGGATGTGCGCCTCGCCAATACGATTTTGGGCGTGTTTGGCATGATGGGTAGGCTGGGTCAAAACGTGCGTGTCAAACAGGGATTGGCTTATTATGCGAACAGTCGTCTCTCGTCGAGCATGGGGCCCTACCCCTGGCAGGTGAACACCGGTGTGTCGCCCGACAAAGTAGAGCAAGCGATCAACAGCATTTTGGATGAGATCAAGCGCATTCAAAATGTGCCTGTCCCTGCCAGCGAATTGGCAGACAGCCAAGCGTACATGACTGGCTCGCTCCCGCTTTCGCTCGAAACAAATGGCGGTCTTGCCAGCGTCATTATGAGCATGGAAACGCTGCAATTGGGCTTCGACTATCTTGATAAATATGCGGATAACGTCAACGCGGTTACGCCAGCACAGGTACAAAAAGCGGCACAAACTTATTTTTCGGCCGAAGAAATCGTGATCGCTGTCGCTGGGCCACCACCGGCCTAACCTAATATGAACCAACAAACATTGCTTGCTGTGCTGGCGCATCCAGATGATGAGTCGTTTGGCCCTGGTGGGACGCTGGCCCGTTATGCGGCCGAAGGGGTGGACGTTCACGTGTGCATTGCGACTGACGGCGCGGCCGGATCGGTGGAAGAAGGGCATGAAGCCGCGCATGGCGATTTGGTTGCCGTCCGCACCCGCGAACTGGCTATCGCTTGCCAAGCCCTGGGCGCAACCGTGCATGTGCTGGGCTACCGCGACTCTGGCATGAGTGGCGATCCAGCCAACCAGCACCCCGATGCGTTTGTGCAATCAGATGATGAGGAAGCGATTGGGCGCGTGGTCAACTTGATTCGCACGCTCAAGCCGAACGTGATCATGACGCATGACGAAACGGGCGGCTACTTTCATCCTGACCATATTCGTTGCTGGGCGGTGGTGACGGCCGCCTTCCACGCTGCGGCCGATCCGGCACAATTTGCCGCTATCGCGCCCGATTCGCACCAAGCCGACCGTCTGTACTACACTGCTTTCCCCAATCGCTGGACGAAAATTTTTGCGGCCGTCGTTCGGCTACGCGGCGGCAATCCCAAGCAGGTCGGCCGCAACAAAGACATCGACATCACACGGCTGGGCATTGCGGCCGAAAAGCTACACGCGCACATCGACTATCGCCACTATTGGCAACAAAAAACAGAGGCGAGCGCGGCTCATGCCAGCCAGGGTGGTGGCAATGGTGGGCCGTTCCGCTACATTCCTGCTTTTGTACGCCGTCAATTTTTATCAACAGATACGTTTATTCGCGCCTATCCGGCCGTTCCCGATGGCTTCCGTGAAACGTCGTTGTTTCCATCGTAATAGATAGCTCGCGCAAGCGTCAGAAACACTTATTTGGGCAGTTGTATACATTCTAGTCAGCCGGATCGCGCCTCTTTTCGTTTATTCAGCACAGTAGTTTTGTCACGCTGCAAACAGTAGACTACTATTTGGTACAAAAGCACCACACTTTGTAAGAACTGATCTGTATGGAGAAGCAAAAAGATGTCTAAATTAAATTCGTTTTGGAAAATGATGGCGACTGTGATCGCTGTACTCGCTATCATGGCACTTGTTGCCTGTGGCTCGGCAGAAGAAGGCGCGGGAGAAGCTGATTGCGACGCAGGCGGAGGCAGCGAGGAAGATGGCGCGTTCCAGATTCCCGAAGCAATCGAAGGGTGTCACAACGTGGCGTGGGTTTATATCGGCCCACACAACGACGGTGGCTGGACACAAGCGCATGATGTCGGCCGTCAATATGTACAAGATAACATGGAAGGCGTACACACTGCCTACGTCGAACTTGTCCCCGAAGGGGCGGACGCGGAACAAGTGATCCGTTCGTTGGCACGGAAAGGGTTCGACACGATTTTCACCACCTCCTTTGGCTACATGGACGCAACTGAAATCGTCGCCAGCGAATTTCCTGACATCGACTTTATCCATGTCAGTGGTTTCAAAGCGAATGGCGAGAACTTCGGCAATTTATTTGGTGCAATGGAAACGATGAAATACTTGAACGGCATGATCGCGGGTTCACGCGCTAAATTTGACGGCAACCCGAAGCTGGGCTATATGCCGACGTTCCCGATTCCTGAAGAGTTGCGCTTGGGCAATGCGTTTGCGCTCGGTGCGCTGGTTACTTGCCCCGAATGTACGGTAGATGTGCGCTGGATCGGCACGTGGCATGACCCGGTGAAAGAGCAAGAAGCGGCGAAATCGTTGTTTGACGGCGGCGCACAAGTGGTGATGAATGGTGCGGATACACCGGCGGCCGCCCAAGCTGCTCCCGAAGGCAAATGGGGTATCACGTACAATTGGGACGGTAGCTGCACAAGCGACAAATGTTTGACGGCCGGATATTGGAATTGGGGTCTCGAATATGCGCGTATCACCGAACTAAGCATGAACGATGAATACGTCGGCGGCTTCGACTACTTTGACGCTGACTCTGGTGCGATGGGGCTGTATGGCTACATGGATGGCGAAGAGCTGCAACCGGGCGTTGCTGAATTGCCAGAAGAAGACCTTGCACTGATTCAAGAGGTGTTCGACAAAGCGATGGCTGGCGACTTTGATCGCTTCGATGTGTTCGCGGGCCCCATTATGGATAACCAAGGCAATGTCGTCCTCGCAGAGGGTGAAACGCTGGAGCAAATCGACCTCGATGGCTTCGCGCAGTTTGATGTGCCTTGCGAGACGTGTATGTACTGGTGGGCAGAAAACTTCAACGCAGAATTGCCTGACCTGTAGAGAGTCTCTCTACTTAACCAGCCTCTCCTTAAATTCCCCTACCTACCCTCCCCCATCTGGGGGAGGGCCAACCCTCAATATGCTGCAACACGACTGGCTTCCTATTGCTTCTGTTTCTCAACTCGCGCAACAAAATCCACTGTCCGGCCGTCTGTTGGGCGAAGATTTGGTCGTCTGGCAGGGCGAGAATGGCGATGTGCAAGTGTGGCGCGATCTGTGCGTTCATCGTGGCACAAAGCTGTCGCTGGGCAAGCTGGTGAATGGCTGTTTGGCGTGTCCGTATCACGGCTGGCGGTATGATGAAACGGGGCAATGCGTGCATATTCCGGCGCACCCAGAGCAAACACCACCGGAGAAAGCGAAGGCGCAAACGTACCGGGTGCAGGTCAAATATGGGCTGATCTGGGTTGCGCTGGACACACCCCAGCATGATATTCCGGTGTTTGCGGAGTGGGAAGATGACAGTTTCAGAAACATTCCGTCGGGCCCGTATCAGTTCGAGGCGGCCGCGCCCCGTGTGATCGAAAATTTCCTTGATGTCGCCCATTTTCCGTTTGTGCATAGTGGCAGTTTGGGCGATCCGGCTCATGCGGAAATCTCAGATTATGAGGCGCAAGTGACGGAGAATGGTGTGATTGCCGAGGGGATCGAAATTTGGCAGCCAGACCCCGATGGGACGGGTGTGGGCAAGATGGTGACGTACACGTACAAGGTGATGCGGCCGACTATCGCCTACTTTGTGAAGACGGCCGCGCAGCGTTTCGCCGCCTACTACGCCGTCTGCCCGATAGACGAAACACAGTCACAGGGCTGGATTTTGATGGCGATGAATTACGGGTTCGACGTGCCAGAAAGCGAGTTGATCACCTTTCAAGACGTGGTGACGGGCGAAGACATCCCTATTGTGGAATCTCAACGGCCGGAACTGCTCCCGCTCGACCTGCAAGCTGAGTTACACTTACGCAGTGACCGCACTGCTATCGCGTACCGCAAATGGTTGCGGGAGTTAGGCATCACGTTTGGGACAGCGTGACCTTTTTCATGCGTTGTTGCCCATGCGCCATCACCATGCGTTGAAACGCATGGCTGTTTGGTGAAAAACCCGTTAAAACGGGTTCGATAATTGTTTGCGCGGCCGTCAACCCGTTTCAACGGGTTTCGTTTGAGACAGGCGCGGGATTCATCCCGTGCCGTGGGCAGCGGCCGCAAATGGTCGCGCGAATTAAACATTGAATTTGGCACGTCATAGAGACGCACCGCCGGTACGTCTCTACCAAGCAATACATTAATCCAAAAACACCGATGCAGGAACATTAAACCGCTTCGACAACGCCGCAATATGACGCTTTGTAAGCTGCCGTTTCCCGCTCAAAATCAAAGATACAGTTGTTTGCGACCCGATCTCTGGCAAATCAGATTGCGTCAAATGGTGTTGTTCCATCAAAAACGCAAGCATATCCACATCTGAAACGGCCGGTAAAGGATGATGCTTTTCTTCATACGCCTCCACCAATGTGATCAACGTATGCAGGAGCGTATAAAACGGGTGTGCTTTGTTGCCTTTAACCTCACCTGCTAAATGGGCGATATGCTCAATCGCTCGCTCATTATCAGCATCATTGTTGATCACAAGAATAGGCGCAACTTTGCCCCAATGAGAGAGTGCTTCTACGTTAATGTCAGTTCGTGTCGTTGTCATTTTTCCACTTTCCTTTGTCATATTGGGCATGTGTCAGCACATGCCGCACCAAAACAACATCATCATCGAAATAGATTTCAGCAATCAGGCGATATTTGTTGCCGCCGATGTTGAATACATAAAAACCGTCAACATAGTCAACAGATGGGAACACCGCTTTTAACGCCGCTAGATGCACAAACTCTGTTTTGACCATGAGCTTGTGCCAACGCGCCAATGCGATCTCACTATCTGGGTATGTTTTGACAAATTCACGCCACGCGCTTTTTGATATAATGTGCATAATTATTGCTTTTTGTAATGATTGTCAGTCTATTACAATTTGTAATACATGTCAATCTACTACACGATGATTAGAAATGCAAAACCTTGCGTTTCCACACGCAATCACCTTACACTTAAGCAATGAGCGCACGAACTATCGAACCCATTTCAATGGGTTTCGTTTGAGACAGGCGCGGGATTCATCCCGTGCCGTGGGCAGCGGCCGCAAATGGTTGCGCGAATTAAACATTGAATTTGGCACACCGTAGAGACGCACCGCCGGTGCGTCTCTACCAAGCAATACATTGATCCAATCGTAATTGACTATGGCTAACAAAAACCTCGCCGTCAACATGCAAAATATCGTCATTCGCTTTCCGGGTGTGTTGGCGAATGATCGGGTCAATTTTACGCTGGAGAAAGGTGAGATTCATGCACTGCTGGGCGAGAATGGGGCGGGGAAAAGCACGCTGATGAATGCGCTGGCGGGGTTGCTCCGGCCGTACTCCGGGACGATTGAGATCGATGGGCAGCCGGTGACATTTGGCTCGCCCAAAGATGCGATTGCGGCCGGGATCGGCATGGTGCATCAACACTTTATGCTCGTGCCGACGCAGACCGTGACCGAAAATATCTTGCTCGGCTTGCCGTCTCCGCGCTTCCGACTCAATTTGAAAAAGTACGATGAGGAAGTGCGCCAACTGGCTGATCAGTTTGGGCTGCACGTTGACCCCACGGCAAAAATTTGGCAGCTATCGGTGGGGGAGCAACAGCGTGTGGAGATTCTCAAAACGCTGTATCGTGGCGCGAACATTTTGATCATGGACGAACCAACGGCCGTACTTGCCCCCCAAGAGATCGATGAACTGATGCAGACGTTGCGCTCGATGACGGCGCAGGGCAAATCGATCATCTTTATCAGCCACAAGCTGCATGAAGTGGAGGCGATTGCGGACAGGGTGACGGTGCTTCGCAAAGGGTGTGTGACGGCCGAAGGGGTGAGCGCACAGGGCAAAACGCGCAAGGAGCTAGCCGAGTTGATGGTCGGCCGATCTATCATTTTCTCCGCACAGCGAGAGGCACAAGAACCGGGGGATGTGGTGCTGAGTGTGCAGGGGGTGACGGCCGAAAACAACAAAGGCATCCGCGCCTTGAATGATGTGTCACTGGAAGTACGGGCGGGTGAAATTTTGGGGATTGCGGGGGTGTCTGGCAATGGACAGAGCGAGTTGGCGGAGGTGATCACAGGGTTGCGGCCGTGCAGTGGCACTATCACGATTAACGGGGAAGTGGTAAGCAATCGGCCGCCTATCACCGCGATTAAGCAAGGCGTGGCGCACATCCCGGAAGATCGCAACCGCGTCGGCAGTGCGCCCAATATGTCGATCACCGAAAACACGATCATGAAAGATTTCCGCGATGCACCTGTCGGCAACGGTTGGCAAATTGATTTTACCCATGCGCGTGAACGAGCCGATGGCTTGCGTGCTGAGTACGACATTGCCGCGCCGACGGTGGACGTGATGGCGAAAAAGCTGTCGGGCGGTAATTTGCAAAAGGTGATTTTGGCGCGGGAGATTACGAGTCGGCCGCAATGTATTATTGCCGTGCAGCCAACGCGGGGGCTGGATGTGGGGGCGATTGAGTCGATTCAGGCACTTTTGCTGGCGCAACGGGCGGCCGGGACGGCCGTGCTGCTCGTCTCAGAGGAGCTTGAGGAAGTGATGGCTCTCAGTGACCGGATCGCAGTCATTTACGAGGGCGAGATCATGGGGATGGTCGATTCAGACAGTGCGACAGTGGAGCAAATTGGCCTAATGATGACGGGGGAACGTAGCTGATCACTTGGTGATTGTATCGAGGCGCTCATATTGGCTCAATTGAGCGCGTAGACGTTCGATTTCGGCCGATAACTCTGCAATGACTTGCTCTTTGCTACTCGGTGAACTGAACTTTGCCAACGGTAGTTTCCATTTCACTTCGCTGCCAATTTTTTTCTCTTTTTTGATATATTCTACATAAGCGATATTTTCGTGGGTGTCGTTATTTGCGTCATCAAATTTGACGTGATAAGCCCAGAACAACTTTTCATAAAGCGTTGCCCTAACACGTGCGGCTGGAACTAATTCCCCATCAAATAACGCTAGATTGTGATTCGTATCTAGTTTGATCGACTTAGCAAGTAGCCCATGGGACTGCAACTGATCCGCAATCTGTGTTTTGGTTATTTTTGTGATGGGCCTTGTAACCTGCTTCTTATACAAACCACCTATTAGCTCTGCAATCGCCTCGAAAACATGATGAAAAACTGTTGAATCCATAGATATGTACCTCAATAACCAATACGCAGAAGAAGTGATTTTGTTGCAAGATGCTGACGGCCGATGACCGCCAGCATAGCATTTCCATTGTCAATTTTTATTACCGTCATCAAGCAGAACGTAACTCATATCCCCGAAGTCAGCAACTGCGTTGGCAGTGAGTCCACTAGCTCTTATCTTAAATTGAGAGTTGTTGACTATTTACCTTGTTTTTGCTGACGCAAAATGACTTCTCTGCATGAGATAAAAATCCTTGGTGAGGCGATTGTAGCAAATTAATAAACCGGCTTATTGAAAACGAGACACGCTAGATCGTGTATACTGGCTGCTGTCAGGTGATGATCATTGGTTGATCCTCATCTGCTTTTTGCTGTAATTAAGTATGGATACACTGCTACCCCTGACCAACGATATTTTGCAATCGGTGATCGTCATTTTTGGCGCGGCCGTTGTGCTGTATAACCTCAAATATGTCGGCCGAGACCGCATTATGCGGGCGTTTACGCTGCTGCTGACGGCCGTTGTCGCTGTTTATTTCACCGAGCTGCTCGTCAGCCGCACCCTGGAAGACAGTGCGGCCACCCCCTGGCTATATCTCAAATGGGCCGGCATCGTCTTTGTGCCAGCCGTCCAATTTCATTTGTCCGATGCGCTGCTGGGCAGCACCGGCCTGCCCAATATCCGCCGCAGCTTGGTCGGCTCACTCGCCTACTTCGCCAGCCTTATTTTTATGGCACTGGTGGTGTTTACCGATGTGATCGTCTCATCGGCCGCCTTTATAGAAAACGCCACCCACTTTCGGGCCGGTACGCTCTTTTGGCTATTTGCCCTCTACTTTTGGCTCACTACCCTCGCCAGCATTCGCAATGTATGGCGGGCGTGGCGACGGTGTATCACCACCACCACCCGCCGTTGGATGGGCTACATTTTATTGGCGATTATCGCCGCGCCGCTCAGTGTCTTCCCATACTTGGCTGTGTCGCCCTCGTCGATGGGGCGTGTGCCTGTGCCGCTTTGGTTGTTGCTGATCGCGGGTAATTTGCTCGTTGGTTTTCTGTTCTCCGTGCTGACGCTCAACATCCTCTATCTCGGATCGCTGTCATCGCAACGAGTGGTGCGGGTGCGTCTGTACAAATTTATGGCGCGTGTCCCGTTTGCGGCCAGTATGGTGCTATTGGTCTATATTTTGACGAGCCGCGCCAGCGATATTTGGGGCATCAATCGTGAGACGGCCGTGGCTAGCGCGGTTGTCGGTACGGTCATGCTGGTGGAGTGGGGCATTCATGCGTACAAAGGGACGCTGGAACGTGCGCTGCAATTTAACAATGAGCCAGATGTACGACGCATCCAACAATTGAGTGACCGTTTGCTGACCAGTCAAGATTTGAAGCAATATCTGGAGAGTTTGTTGGCGGCCGGGTGTAATGGTCTGCAAGCACCGGGTGCGTTTGTTGCATCATTATCGGCCGCTGGGCCACACCTCGAAGTGCTGATCGATTCGCCCAGTGCCCCCCAAAACGAGACGCAATTTGATCAATTGCCCACCCCGGCCGAACTAGAAGGGACGACTGATTTTCTCGTGTGGCACAACTATTTGATCACGCCACTGTACACGCGCCAACGGGATGCGATTGTCGGCGTGTTGGGTATCGCGGCCGATGAGCGTTTGCTCGCTGAGGTGCGTGATGTACGGATTTTGCAGCGTTTGACGACACAGACGGCCGCCGCCCTGGAAGATCGCTTGTTGCAAAACGACGTGTTTGCGGCCGTCGAAGGGATTTTGCCCAGCATCACCGCCCTGCAACAAGAGCGTGGGGCGGCTAAGTTCGGCCGTCAACGCTTGCTCAATGATGACAGTGCGGCCGATAGTGAGCCGCTCATCAATGATCCTGATTTCCGGGAACAAGTGAAGCAAGCATTGAAAGATATTTATGGCGGCCGGGGTCTCACAGAAAGCCCGTTGCTCGACTTGCACATTGTCCAAACGGCCGCGACCAAATATGACGACGATCCCGTTAAAGCACTCAAAGCGATTCTCAAACGCGCCATCGACATGCAAAAACCGCCCGAATCTGAACGCAGTCTCACCCGTACCGAATGGCTGTTGTACAACATTCTCGAATTAGAGTTCTTGCAAGGGCATAAAATTCGCCAAGTCGCCCGACGGTTGGCGATCAGTGAATCGACCTATTATCGACGCAAGCGGGACGCAATCGAAAATGTGGCGCGCACCATCGGTGAAATGGAATCGCAACAACAAACGGCGCATGGTTAGGGCTGATTGGCGACGATAGGCAGGTACAGAATGCTTATCGCGCATTCCATCGAGCTATTGAACCGCCATGATGCGAACGGTTCGGCCGAGACGGCCGTGCAAGAGAACAAATTGCCTTCCAATCTGACGTTTCGCAAATCACTCAGAGTCGTTATTTCAGGGGGCAGTCTGTTCAGTTGGTTGTCCGACAAATAGAGCGTGACCAAACGAGACATATCTCCAATAGCGGCCGGAAGCGAAGACAACTGATTGCCCGACAGCGACAACCATGTAAGGTCAGCCAAATTGCCGATTTCAGGCGGGAGGGTGGTCAGTCGATTATTTGAGAAAGAAGCCCACCCCAAACGGGTCAAGCTGCCAATTTCAGGCGGCAACGTGGTCAACTGATTGTTCCAGATAGAGAATCCTACAAGGCGAGTAAGGTTTCCAATGGCGGCCGGTAAATTTGTTATCTCATTCTCTGTCAATGTGAGCCATCTCAAATAAGACAGATCGCCAATGGCAGGGGACAATGCGCCCACCACACCAAACTTTTGCCCATTATTGCCACCCAAATTGAGATCAGTCACATTACCCGAATCGTTGCAGGCGATGCCGTACCAAGAACAAGGAGCCGTCGTTTGTAGCCATGCTTCCCCCTCATCAATTCCATTTTCATATTGCCAATCTGCACCGCTATTGGTGTTGTAGATTGTGACAAGGGCTTCGCATTCGCTGAATGCCATGCCGTCGGTGACGTTGTTGCAGTCGAATGTGGTTTGTGCGGTGATCGCTGTTTGGCTATTCCATAAGATAAAGCTCAAGTTGATCAACACTAATAAAATAATTGGCGGAGTGCGAAAAAAAATCTGGGTATTCATAAAATCAATTCCTTAATCCTGTACATCTAGTTCTGTATGACAGATCAACATCATCTGTCTCCTTCGCTCTGTTGCACTATATTACATGATGCAACATTCTTGTATCACATTCGTCACACGCTGGCGGCCGTTCGTCACTTATTTGATTGTATTGATGATATAGGGGGTTTTTGCCACGTAGGGATACGATAGATCGTGTTGTTACGTGGTTCGTGGCAAGCGAATGTAGACAGTTGTGCCACGGCCGATTCCCGCACTGACGATCTCGAACTGACCGCCGTACACGTCTAAAATCGAGCGCACCAATGCCAGCCCCAATCCTGTCCCTTGCACCGTGCGCGTATGTGCTTTGTCGGTGCGGTAAAAGCGACGACCGATCTGTGGTATATCGGCCGGGGCGATTCCTTGCCCGTTGTCGCTCACAGTAAGCTGCACATCGCGGCCGATCTGTGTCAATGAGATCGCGATCTGCCCGGCCGCGCCTTTGTGTGCCGTGTACTTGATCGCATTGTCGATCACATTGCCAAACACAACGCGCAAATGGCTCGGATTGGCCGTCAGCGTCAACGGTTCGTCTGGCAGATCGCACGTAATATGCAAGGGCGTGTCGCCATAGGCGCGGAGGATGACGGCGACCAGTCGCCCCGCGTCGATCTGATCGTTGCCAGCTTGCAAATTGTTTGCGTCGATGCGCGAGAGCAGGAGCAAATCATCGACCAACCGCGTCATGCGCTGCATTTCGTCGTCGATGTCGGTGATGTACTGCGCGGCCGTATCTTCATCTACTGTGCCGGTACGCAACGCCTCTGTACGGAGTCGCATCGTTGTCAATGGCGTCCGCAATTCATGGGACGCATTGCTGGCAAAGGCGCGTTGTTCCGCAAGCATCGTATCGACTTGATCGGCCATCGTGTTAAACGCGATGCCGACTGCCTCAATTTCGTCTGTGCGGAAGACAGGCACACGTTGTGTCAGGTCGCCTCCAGCTAATTGCAGCGCGTGGGTGCGTAAGGTGGCTAACGGCCGGATCAAAGAGCGACTCAACCACCACGTCAGCACCAATCCGATAAGCGAAACGGTGGCAAACGCGGTTCCCAATTGTTGCCAACGTTCCCAAATCGTTTCGCGTAGTTCGTGAGCAGGGACACTGATTTGCACATAGCCGATTGGGGTGTTGTCATGTACCACTTCGGCCGCGGCCGACATCCATTCTTGCCCATTTTCGCTATGACGGGCGTATGTTCCGGCCGCGATCAAGGTGGTCAATCGCTCTCCTGCATCGGCCGTAGGGCGGCCATTTTCATCAAATAGGGTAATGCGGCTGTACTCGATTTGCTGGGCAGATCGGACGAGCAGGGGACGTGTGGCTGCCGTTTCTGTTTCGCTCAGTTCGCCAGCCAAATTAAGCGCACGAATATGTAATGTATTGCCGAAATCACTCCAAGTCGCGGCCGCAATTTGCCAGCCTGCCCAAACAGTTAGCCCACCCAGCCCTAGCAAAATCAGCCCCAGATTGAGTGCGATGAGACGGCCGCGTAACGATGAAAGCGCAAACATTCGCTTATCGCTCCACAAACCGATAGCCTACGCCGCGCACCGTTTGAATCAACACCGGCTTGGCCGGGTCTGGCTCAATTTTTTCGCGCAGCCAGCGAATGTGTACGTCCAATGTGCGCGTATCGCCGATCCAGTCTGTTCCCCACACCTCATCAAAAATATCGTGACGCGGCACCGCTTGCCCAGCCCGTTGCATCAGCAACGCCAGCAACTGAAACTCTTTGTGGCGCACTTCCAACGGCTGTCCGTCTTTGGTAATCGTGTGTCGGCCGAAATCGATCTCTACTCCGGCGATCTCCAATTGCTGTTCGCTAAACATGCGCTCCAATTCAACCCGCCGCAACAATGCCTTGATCCGTGCCAGGAGTTCGCGGGTGCTAAACGGCTTGGTCAAATAGTCGTCCGCGCCCAACTCTAAGCCGAGAACGCGGTCTATCTCTTCGCCCATCGCGGTTAGCATCAAAATGGGAACGCTGCTTTGTTGACGCAATTCGCGGCACACATCCATGCCCCCCATCTCTGGCATCATCACATCGAGGACGACCACATCAGGCTTTTGGGTGAGCGCGGCCGTCAGCCCGGTACGGCCGTCGGCCGCCACTGTCACCCGATATTGTTGCTGTTGCAAGGCGCGTACCAGCGGCTGGGTGATCATCGGATCATCATCGACAAGGAGGATGTGCGGGGTTGTTTTGCTCATAATTTATTTCGCTTTTGCGGCCGCTGTGATGATGCGATACGCCGTTAAAAACAAAACGATCACACTGCTGCCCACAAACATATTTGCCAATTGTAAGCTGTCTGTCCCTGCCATCCAACCATGCAGCGTGGTGAACAGGTAGGCGACGAAGGTGAGATAGTGCAATTTGCGCCAATTCTTTTGCCCGATACGGTTGCGCCAGCGAAAACTGAGCGACGTGAGCAACATGATATAAAATGAAATGATGCCCAATCCGACCCACAGAGGGCTGTACGGATGCAAAAATGGAATCAATAAATCGGCAGGCGTGTACACGTAATAACTATCGAACAGCAAGACGGCCGCATGAAAAACAGTTGCGCCAATCGCCGTCCAAGAAAGCGTGTTGTGCATGGCGAGCGAAACGGCCGGTGGCACGATCTTTTTTGCCAGTCGGGTGCTGAGAAGCAACCCCCAAATCGTTGACCCAGCCAGCAACAAATAGCCGACTGTGCCACTGGCACGGGTGAGATACCATGCCGCTTTGTCGCTCGTCAGCCAATCGACTGGCAGCGTGGGTAACAAAACGGGTAGCACCCACCAAATCAGTGTAAAGAGCAAGGATGGTATGAGCCAAAGAAGCCATTGAGGACGGGTCGGTTGTGGTTGGTATGTGGTCATCTAATTTCTCCAATTTTCCCCTTTTTTCCTCCCCTGCCCCCTCCCGAAGGAGGGGGCAGGACAAGGCGGGATTTAGCGGGACGAACGGGTGTTGGTAACGGGTTCGGGTATGACCAGCTCAGACATGGGCGCGATGTCGATAATCAGTTGCGTTCCGTCTAGCTGCTCGATGATGATGGGCGCGGCCGGGATGGCCGGGACTTGGTCGGCCATTGCTAGCATCTGTGCGCCTACTCCGGTTGCCAGCAGTGTGCCGAGCAACACCATGTTGTTGAGCCGTGCGCTACTGAGCGGCCGTTTTTTGCGCCGTTTAGTCGTCATCGCCTTCCTCATCTTCGTCGTCATCTTCTTCTTCAGAATCGTACTCGCCGATGTCATGCTCTGCGTATGCTTCATTTTCGTCTTCCTCATGATCTTCCTCATCGGCATCATACTCATCCTCGTCACCTTCTTCATGATCATCGTCTTCGTATTCATCATCGTCTTCGTAGTCGTCCTCATCCTCATACTCATACGCCTCACCCTCATATCCTTGTGCTTGGGCTGCGTTCTCGGCTAATAGGATGTTCGCTTGCTCAATTTGGGCGCGGTATTCTCCCTCGCGTCCTTGCAATAGTTGCACCGCTTCGCGCAATTGGGCGTTTTCGGCCGTCACGCTGTCTGTTGCAATGCCTTCGGCCGCAATGACGATGGGTGGATTGGCATTGGCGGCTACTGTGTCTGGCTGGCTACCGAGTCCGCCACCAAAAAAGAGGGCGGCCGCGACCATAAGACCTGTGACTGTGCCTGCACCGAGTAAGTTTGTGATCTGTTGTTTGTTCATGTTATGTTCTCCAGTTAGTTAAAAGGTTTAAGGTTGACAAGTTAAAAAGTTGTTGTTTAACGTTTTAACTTTTGATGCTTCTATCGTACTGTTTGCGTGGGGGGCTTGTTCTAACTTCTGACTAACAAATGTTAAATCGAGCTTAAATGTGGCAAACGGGCTATAGCGGCCGGAGTGGGGATGATCTCGTTTTGCTGTGTGATGAGAACGGCCGCCAAGTCAGCCGCGCACAGCATGGCATACCCTGCTTGCGATCCCGCGACGAGTGCGGCCGTTGACCACGCCTCGGCTGTACAGAGATCGTCTGCCAACACCGTCACCGTCAATAGATCGGTCGCGGCCGGTGCGGCCGTGCGGGGATCGATAATGTGATGCGCCAGCACCCCATCGATCTCCCAACGACGATAATCGACTCCCGAAGTCGCCATCGCACCATCGGCCAGCCAAAGTCGTGTCAGTTCGTCATCGGCCGCCTCCCGGTTCGCACTCGGCCGGGCAATCCCCACCGCCCAGCCGGGAGAAGTGGGGGGCGCACCGCCAGCCCGCAAATCGCCCCCCGCATCGATCAAGCAAGCGGATGCGCCCAGCAAATTGAGCATCGAGACCGCTTGCTCGGCCGTGTACCCTTTGCCGATGCCGCCCAGATCGAGCCGCATTCCGGCCGGTAAACAGATCGCTTTCTGTGCGGGGTCAAGCGCGATTTTTGTGTTGATGATCGGTGTGTGGGTGCGGGGGTGAAAGGGCTGTGCCGGGTCGAATGTATGCGTGTATCCGGCCGCTTCGATGGCGTTGAGCAGAGTAGGTGTGAACAATGTGTGGGTGGCGGCCGACAAATCAACAGCCACTGTGATCACATCCCACAACAGATCAGAAACGGCCGTCCAGCCCTCTGCTTCGTTCAGTTGCGATAGCTCGCTGGCTGGATCAAATCGGGTCATACACGCTTCGTACTCATCGAAAAGCACATGCACCCGGCGCAAACAATCGGCCGCAAAAAAGGCATCTTCATGCGCCAGCCAAACGCCAATTTGGCTGCCCATTGCCTGAAATGTCGTTGTATAGATATTTTCTGTCATCGCTCTAGCGTAGCGAGAACGGCCGTGCTTTATCTCAATAACTGTTTAGCGTATGTTAAATGCAGCTTAAAAAAGACACGTCGCTATGATCGATTCTAAGCCTGCCCACGTCACTTGACTCCCTTGCTCACATCGCTATACTTTTATTCTGTATGATGTTTTTGACCATAATTTACGCTGCACATTGTCCCTGTACGAAGCAAATGCGTTGACGGCTTCAGTTTCAGGCGAATAGGTCTTGGTAAACGGCAGTCGCACCGCTCACGATGAAGTTGGTCGCACAAAGACTGTCGTTTTTTGTTGCCTATTGACCATGACACGAGCGAATAAATAGTTGATCACATACAAGGAATATACAATATGTTTGCACCCGCGCCCGATTATGATTTGATGCCGTTCGACGAATTGCCAGCCCTCACGGCCGACAGCATCGAAGGCAACATCGGTAACACGCCCCTCCTCAACCTGAGCCAATTCGCCCATGCAAGGGGTGTTTCGCCTCGTGTGAGCGTGTTTGGCAAAGCAGAATGGTTCAACCCAAGCGGTAGCGTCAAGGCACGACCCGCTCTCAACATCATCCGTTATGCAGAGTACACCGGCCAGTTACAACCGGGCATGACGCTGATGGACTCTACATCGGGCAACATGGGTATCGCCTATGCGCTGATCTGCGCCGCACGAGGCTACAATGTTAAATTTGCGTTACCCGCTAACGCCAGCCCAGAGCGTATCAAAATTCTCAATGCGTATGGGGCTGACTTGGTGCTGACCGATCCGACAGAAGGATCGGACGGGGCGATTCGGGAGGCGAAACGATTAGACGCGGCCGATCCCGATCTCTTCTATGCCAATCAATACGCCAATACGGCCAATTGGCAAGCACATTACTTCACCACCGCCCCCGAAATTTGGGAACAGACCAACGGCCGCATCACCCACTTTGTCGCTGGGCTTGGCACAAGTGGTACGTTTATGGGCAACACCCGCCGCTTCCGCCAACTCAATCCCGCTATCCAGTGCATATCGTTGCAGCCAGACAGCGCATTTCATGGGCTAGAAGGGTGGAAGCACATGTCAACCGCCATCGTGCCACCGATCTATGATGACAGCTTGGCAGACGAAGATCGGCCGACCCGTACCGAAGCCGCCTATCGCATCGCCAGAGCGTTGGCCAGCGAAACAGGCTTGTTTGTCAGCCCCAGTTCGGCCGGGGCATTGACCTCCGCCATCGAAGTAGCGCGTGAACTAGACGAAGGCGTTGTCGTCACCATTTTGCCCGACAATGCAATGAAATATCTTTCAGAACGTTTTTGGTCTGCCTAACGCCGCCCTGGTGTTGTGCTTGTGTTTCGCCCGGAACTGAAGCACACAGGCTGTTTGTGCGCCTTGCGGCGCATGGGAGAAGACCGATTAAAACGAGCGTTCTTCCAGACAGTTGCCAGATCAATCTCGCACCGCTATTGATTTCAACCCCCTACAAAATCTATGTAAAGTTGCGTATAATCACCTAAAGTTAG